>JARRNI010000783.1:661-2770 GCA_037385125.1 Pseudolabrys sp. | reverse complement strand
CCTTCGCCTCGTCGCGCACGGCGAGGAAGCCGCCGATGCCTTGCTCCTCGCCCCGTTCGTCGAAGACGCGCGCGAAGATCAGGTGCAGGCGCGAGACGCCGCCGCCGGTGATCCAGTGCTTCTTGCCGTTGATGACGTAGCCGTCGCCGCGCTTGTCGGCGCGCGTGGTCATGGCGCCGGCGTCGGAGCCGGCCTCCGGCTCGGTGATGCAGATGGCCGGCTTGTCGCCGGCCAGCACCAGCTCCGCCGCCAGCTTCTTCTGCGCCGCGCTGCCATAGGCCATCACCGCGGAGATGGCGCCCATATTGGTCTCGACCGCGATGCGGCCGGTCACGGTGCAGGCCTTCGCCATTTCCTCGATGACCAGCACGGCCTCGAGGAAGCTGCGCCCTTGCCCGCCCAATTCCCTGGGGATGGTCATGCCGCAGAAGCCGGCTTCCGCGAGGGCCTTGACGATGTCCCAGGGGTACTCGCCGTCGCGGTCGATTGCGGCCGCGCGCGGGCGCGCCACGCGGTCGGCAAAGTCGCGGGCGCGCTGTTGCAGGGCAAGTTCGTCTGGGGAGAGGCCGAGGTCCATGGGCTGAATCTACCTGTCGTCATTGCGGGGCGCGGGCGCAAGCGACCGAGCTGGAATCCAGGCGGCACGCTCGTGCTTGGGCGCCGGACCGTCTTAGCGCCGGTTGCGCGAATTTGCACTGCCATCGGTTCGGCGCCGCCCATTCCTGCGCCGGCAAGAGAGGCCCGGCGCGGGACCGCCCACCGCCCTGCCGCCGGTTAACCTCCCGTTAGGGTTAACGTTTTATTGCTCGGGAATACCGCTGGAGCGCCAGCCATCGGGGTCCCATGCGTCGCAACATGCGCCCGAAAATGCGTCAAAACACGCGTCCGCAAGCCGTCCACGCTGCCCGTCTGGTCGTCTCGGCCGCCCTTGCGGCCCTGCTGGCCCTGCCGGCGGCCGGCTGCAAGACCACCGACGGCGACATCACCGGCTCGCTCGGCCTCGCCCGCGCCGATCCCCAGCCGGCGGCGCCGCGCACCGAGGCCGGCTGGCGGCAGCAGATGGCGGTCTGGGGCCCGCGCTACCGCGCCAATCAGGGCGATGCCCGGGCGGCCATCGCCTATGCCGACGCGCTGCGCCATATCGGCCAGCGCGCCCAGGCGGTGGCCGTGCTGCAGACGGCCTCGATCCGCAATCCGCACAACAAGAAGGTGCTCGGCGCCTATGGCCGCGCCCTGGCGGACGCCGGCCGGTTGAAGGAGGCGCTCGATGCGCTCACTCGCGCCCACACCCCCGACAACCCGGATTGGCGCATCCTCAACGCGCAGGGCGCGGTACTCGACCAGATGGGCCGCCACCGCGACGCCCAGCGCCATTACCGCGCGGCGCTCAACCTGATGCCGAACGAGCCCTCGGTACTGTCCAATCTCGGCCTGTCCTACGCGCTGGAGAAGCGCCTGAAGCAGGCCGAGACGGTGCTGCGCCAGGCGGCGGCGCAGCCGAGCGCCGCGCCCAAGGTGCGGCAGAACCTGGCGCTGGTGGTCGGGCTGGAGGGCCGCTTCGCCGAGGCCGAGCGCATCGCCAGCGCCGACCTGCCGCCCAAGGAGGCGCAGGCCAACATCGCCTACCTGCGCAAGATGCTGGCGAAGAAGAACGCCTTTTCGGCCGGCAAGGAGCGGCCTCCCTACGTGCCGGCGCCGAAGGCGGGGACGTGAGCGGGGCTTCCAGTCATCCAGGGTCCGCCAACGGGCCCGGCAACGCGATCTAACGGACCCTCATTTTTGCCGAGCTGTTTCGAGGCTCCGGCTTGCGGGTTTGCTCAAAGCTCGGCGAGGGTCTCCGCAGCGCCAGTCCTAATGGCCGCCTTCGGGCTCAAATGGAAAGCCGATGCATGGTCTAAAATCGGGCGACCGCGATTCATTCGTCATAAAGGCAAGAAATTACGTTAACGAAGCCGCCGCATCACGAAGGCGCAATTTGACTGTCGTTACGCTGTGGAAGTAGCCTTCAGAGGGGAGCGACCTCGAGCGCGGCGAGAAGACGACGTCGGTTAGGTTTCGCCATTCTTGCTGTTGGATCGTGCGCGTAAGCGAGCCAAGCTTGGCGCGAAG
>JARRNI010000783.1:0-559 GCA_037385125.1 Pseudolabrys sp. | reverse complement strand
TCCAGAAGATGGCATTGAAGGCCAGCGACGCCAGGTCACGGTTCTATTTGCTGACATGGCGGGCTACACCCCCTTCGCGGAGCGCGTCGGCGAGGAAAACACGTACCTTCTTATTCGGCGCGTCGTCAAAGAGATGAGCGAAGCCGTGCACTCCCACGGCGGCACCGTGCAAGAGCTCACGGGTGACGGGCTTATGGCCTTGTTTGGAGCCCCCGTCGCTATCGAAGACGCACCAGTACAGGCATGCGGCGCCGCACTCGATATCCAGAATCGCATGGCGGCGTTGGGGGATGATGTCGCCAACCGGTAGGGCGTGCGGCCGAAATTTCGAATCGCCCTGCACACAGGACCGCTTGTCATCGGCAAGATCGGCGACGATCTTCGTGTCGAGCTCACTGCTCTAGGCGACACAGTGAACCTCGCTTCCCGCCTTGAAGGCGAGGCGGAGCCCGGCTCAATCCTCATAAGCGAAGTTACCAATCAATTGGTCGAGGGGTTTGCCGTCACCAGCTTTGCAGGCGAACGCGTCGTCAAAGGCAAAATGGGTCACCAACGAGTG
>JARRNI010000782.1:0-3407 GCA_037385125.1 Pseudolabrys sp. | reverse complement strand
CTTGATTAGAAGATAACCGGGGTCCCGGATCTGCGGTGCACCGCTTCGCGCTGCACCGCGTCCGGGACAAGAGGTTGGGGAATTGAATGGACGTGCTGATGCCGCAGCTCGGCGAGACCGTCGCCGAAGGCAAGATCGTGAAATGGTTCAAGGCGGCCGGCGACACCGTTGCGCCGGGCGACAACCTGTTCGAAATCGAGACCGACAAGACCTCGATGGAGGTGCCGGCGACGGCGGCCGGTACTTTGAGCGAAATCCGCTTCCAAGTCGGCGAGACGGCAAAAGTCGGTGCGGTGGTGGCGGTGATTGCGGGCGACGGCGCAGCGGCCAGCGCGCCTGCAGCTTCTGCAACTGCGAACCAACCCGCGGGTTCTCCTCCGTTCGCCCCCGCGCAAGCGGGGGCCCAGGGCCAAAGCACGGATGCTCGAAGAAAAGAGCTGGGTCCCCGCTTGCGCGGGGACGAACGGGGTGAAGGGCGTGCTTTCGCGTATCCCCACATGGAGCCCTTCCGCGAAGTGCGGACGCCGGAAAGAAACTACGGCCCGGCGCGCATTGGCGGCGTGACCGTCACGCCCCTGGCGCGGCGGCTGGCCGGCGAGCGCGGCATCGATCTCGCCGCCATCAAGGGCTCGGGCCCGCACGGCCGCATCGTCGCGCGCGACGTGGAAGGCGCGCGGCCGGCGGCGCCCGCCGCGACAAGCGCCCGGGGCCCGAGCGCCGCCCAGGTCAAGGCGCAGTTCGAGGGCGTGGCCTACGAGGAAGTGCCGCCCGATGCCATGCGCGCGACCATCGCGGCGCGCCTCACGCAAGCTAAGCAGACCGTCCCGCATTTCTATCTCAGCGCCGATATCGAGACCCTCCCCCGCAAGCGGGGGAGGGAAAAGCTGGGGCTAGCACTTCGCCGCAAGCGGGCGAGGGAAATGCCGGCGCCTTCAAGCTCTCGCTCAACGATCTGCTGATCAAGGCCTGGGCGGCCGCGCTCATGCGGGTGCCCGCGGCGAACGCCGTATGGGCCGAGGACCGCATCTTGCGCTTTGCCCACGCCGACATCAGCGTGGCGGTGGCGCTCGACGGCGGGCTGATCACGCCGGTCCTGCGCAACGCCGATCAGAAATCGCTCAGCGCCATCTCGGCCGAGATGCGCGATCTCGCCGCGCGCACCCGCGCCAAGAAGCTCAAGCCGGAAGAGTACCAGGGCGGCGCCACCGCCATCTCCAATCTCGGCATGTATGGCGTGCGCGAGTTCGCGGCCATCATCAATCCGCCGCACGGCACCCTGCTCGCGGTCGGCTGTCCTGCGATCACCGCGTGGTCGACGGCGCGCTCGGCGCGCAACTGCTGGCCGCCTTCAAGGCGCTGGTCGAAAAGCCCGTCACTTTTCTCGTATAAAAAGGAGCTCGCATAATGCCTGGCGAAAAGCCGGACGTATTGCTCGTCGGCAAGGAGAAGCCCGTCATCATGGCGGGGCTCAACGGCAAGGTGAACCTGCACCGCCTGGCCGACGCGCCGGACAAGGAGGCCTTGCTCAAGCAGGTCGCCGACAAGGTGCGCGCCATCGTAGTCACCGACACTTCCGACAAGGTGGACGCCGCCCTCATGCAGCGCCTGCCCAAGCTCGAGATCGTCTCCAGCTTCGGCGTCGGCTACGATCATGTCGACGCCAAATGGGCGGGCGAGCACGGCATCCTCGTCACCCACACGCCCGAGGTGCTGAATGAGGAAGTAGCCGACACCGCGCTCGGCCTGCTGCTCTGCACCGTACGCGAATTCCCGCAGGCCGACCGCTATATCCGCGCCGGCAGGTGGCCGGGCGGGCAGTACCCGCTCACCAAGGCTACGCTGCGCAATAGAACGGTCGGCATGGTCGGCATGGGCCGTATCGGCAAGGCGATCGCGCGCCGGCTCGAAGCCTTCGACGTGCCGGTGGTCTATCACGCGCGCAACAAGCAGCCGGGCGTCAGCTACAAGTATTATCCCAAGCTGGTCGACATGGCGCGCGACGTCGACACGCTGATGGTAATCGTGCCGGGCGGGCCTTCGACCAAGCATCTGATCAACGCCGAGGTGCTCAAAGCGCTGGGGCCGAACGGCGTGCTGGTCAACATGGCGCGCGGCTCGGTGGTGGACGAGCCGGCCTTGATCGAGGCTTTGAAAAGCCGCGCCATCTATTCCGCCGGCCTCGACGTGTTCGCCAACGAGCCGCACGTGCCGCAGGAGCTGATCGACATGGACCATGTCTGCCTGTTCCCGCATCTCGGCTCCTCGACCGAGGTGACACGCGCGGCGATGGATCAGCTCGTGGTCGATAACATTCTCGCGTGGTCGGCCGGCAAGCCGCCGCTCACGCCGGTGCCGGAGACGCCGTATCCGCCGAAACGCTAGATATCCGGCCGGGGCCGTGCCGTGATATGATGGCGGCCGTCCCGGCCCCCGCCCTCGGGGCGGCCCTGAACGACGGAGAAACAAGGCGCGGTCGCGATGCTTCGCCTTTTGATCAGTGTGGTCGCTTTTTGCCTCGCCGCCGGCGCGCGGGCGCAGACGCCGCTGCCGCTACCGGTTCCGCCGCCGCCGCTCAGCAAGTCGGCCAAAGGCATGATCGGCAACTGGGTATTCTCCAACGCCGTGCGCAGCAAGCTCTGCCGCGTCACCTTCAAGGACGAGCGCGCCGCCGTCGGCCTCGCGCTCGACTTCGATCCCGCATGCGCCAGGCTGTTTCCGCTGGTGCGCCGGGTGGTGGGCTGGACCTATCCCGACAACGACCTGCTCTATCTGCTCAACGCAAAAGGCAAGGCGCTGGTCGAATTCAGCGAGGAGGAAGGCTTCTACGAGGCGCCGACGCCCGGCGTCGGCGTGCTGTTCCTGCAGGTCCCCGGCGCCGGGCCGCCGGCGATCAAACCGCGGCAGGTGACCGGCACCTGGGCGCTCAAGCACGGCGAAGACCCGCCGGTGTGCATCTTTGCCTTGACCGACATGGTCTCGCACGACGGCTTCGCGCTCACGATGTATCCCGGCTGCGCCGCGGGCGTCGCCAGGACCCGGCTGCGGCAGTGGCGCCTGCAGGCCGGCCAGCTCGAGCTGATCCCGGCGCTCGGCGACCCCTGGCGCTTCGAGCGGATCGACCACGACACTTGGCGCCGGCTGCCGGGCCGGCCGGACCAGCCGGTGCTGGTGCGGCAGCAGCAACAGGAGCAAGGCGCGGCGGCCAAGCCGCAGCGACCGTAGCGGCAGCGTGCGCGCGGCGCGCTCGCATCGTGCCTTCCCGTTTCGATTGTCAAACAACACGCGAAGCGTTTTAGCCAACGCTCCGCCGCCCTGTTGTTTGTCGAGGCCCGCGTCAGGCCTGTCTTCCCTTGGCTCCCTCCGACCAGGGGGCCGGGGGATTCGACCCCCGCAACAGGGGGCCGGGG
>JARRNI010000781.1:0-3192 GCA_037385125.1 Pseudolabrys sp. | reverse complement strand
GGGCAGCCGGCCTCGCCGACCACCTTGGCGGGCACGCCCGCCACCGTCACGTTATGCGGCACCGGCTTGATCACCACCGAGCCGGCGGCGATGCGCGCGCAGTGGCCGACCTCGATATTGCCGAGGATCTTGGCGCCGGCGCCGATCAGCACGCCGCGGCGGATCTTGGGATGGCGGTCCTCGTGCTCCTTGCCGGTGCCGCCGAGGGTCACGCCGTGCAGGATCGACACGTCGTCCTCGATCACCGCGGTCTCGCCCACCACCAGGCCGGTGGCGTGGTCGAGGAAGATGCCGCGGCCGATTTTCGCCGCCGGATTGATGTCGCACTGGAACGCCGCCGAGGCGCGGCTTTGCAGATAGAGCGCGAAATCCTTGCGGCCCTTGCCGAGCAGCCAGTGCGCCAGCCGGTGGGTCTGGATGGCGTGGAAGCCCTTGAAATAGAGCACCGGCTCGATCAGCCGGTTGGCGGCCGGATCGCGGTCGACGGTGGCGACGATGTCGGCGCGGAAGGCATTGCCGATGGCCGGCTCGTCCTCCAGCGCCTCGCTGTAGGCCTGGCGGATCATGTCGCCCGACACGTCGGCGTGCTCGAGCCGCTGGCTGACGCGGTGGATGACCGCCGCCTCCAGCGTGTCGTGGTGCAGGATGTTCTCGTAGATGAAGGTGGAAAGCTCCGGCTCGCGGCGCGTGATCTCTTCCGCCTCTTCGCGGACCCGCGCCCAGACCGGATCGACCTTGTCGAGGCCCTTCGCGGGCCGTGCTTGGTAATGTGCCATAACTTGGTGTCTCCCGGCGCCTCTCGACGCCAAACCCCTTGGAACTTCATTTAGCACATAACGCCCGGCACCACGAGACCGCCATACCCGAGGCGCATGGCTCATGCGCCAGGGTTAAGGCCGCTGCTTGAGGAAATCGATCACGCCGGCTTTGAACACCTTGTCGCCGACCGCCAGCATGTGGTCGCGGCCGGGAATATCGAGCATCTCGGCGCCGGGGATGAGGGCGGCCAGCTCGGGTCCGGAACCCGACACATTGTCTTTGGTTCCGACCGTTCCGACCGCAACCAAAACCGGGACTTGCATGCCGGCCACCTCCTCCCGGCTCAGGATTTGGCGCGGGCGGCTCATGCACGCGGCGAGCGCCTTGAGGTCCGACTTGGTCTGCTCGGCAAAGCTGCGGAAGGCGCGGCCGGTCGGGTCGCTGACGTCGGCGAGCGAGGGTGCCTCGAGCGCCGCGACGATGGTGTCGGCGAGGCCGCCGCCATGGCCCAGCACCAGCCGGATGCCGAGGCCGCCGATGATCGCCGAGCGCACGCGGTCGGCATGATGCACGCCGAGGAAGGCGGTGATGCGCGCGCCCATGGAATAGCCCATCAGGTCGGCGCGTTCGATATCGAGATGATCGAGCAGCGCGCGCACGTCGCCGGCCATCAGCGCCATCTCGTAGGCTTCCGGGTCGTACAGCTTGCTCGATTGTCCGTGGCCGCGGTTGTCGAGCGCGATGACGCGGCGGCGGGCGCGCGTCAGTTCGCCGACCCAGGACGGGTTGACCCAGTTGCTCTCCTTGGTGGAGGCGAAGCCGTGCACCAGCACGATCGGCTCGCCTTCACCCTGATCGAAATAAGCGATCTCGACCTCGCCGTTGTGGAATGTCGGCATTGTTCCGCAGACCTCTCCGCCGTCATGGCCGCGCTTGTCGCGGCCATCCACGCCTTTGCTAGCCGCCTTAAGACGTGGATGCCCGGCACATAGGTGTTCTGAAAGAACGCCGTTCTTCGAACGACTATGGCCGGGCATGACGGTGAGATAGACTGCCTGGTTGGGGCGATCAACCGGCCTGCGCCATCAGCGCCGCATGGCGTTTCAGCTCGCGGCGAAGGCGGCACGCCTTGCGATTGGTGAGATGACGCTGGGTCATGCGCTCGGCCGTGCTCTTCAGCGAGGCAACGAAACCGAGGGCCGTGAACAGCGCGCCGAAGATCCAGATGCCGAGATCGAAGGTGGTCGCCGTGAGCATAATGGCGGCGCGGCCGGCGACTTTGAGAATGGCGCGGGTCCTGCCGCCCTCCTTCTCGGCGAGCCTGGCGACGCGCGACATCTCGCGCGGGCTCTGCGCGATCTCCAGCCCATCGAGAGCGGCGCGGGTGCCGGCTTTGCTTTCGACTCGCCCGACGTCGCGCGCGAGGTGTACCAGCGAGCGCGCGCGGCGGACGTTCACCGCCTCACGCGCGGCGCGGATGGCGAGCGCCGGTTCGGTGATCGAGACGCCCTTGATCACGCTCTTCAGCCGCCCCCAATCCACCACACCGCGCAACGTGCGCCAGACGCTCGCCGCCAAGTCGGCGGACAACCGCCCGGTCTTGCGCGCCGCCTTCGCCATCGACAGGCCAATGCGCGCCGGCGCTTCCGCGCCGAGCGTGGCATAGGTGCCGGCGGTGATCGCCAACCCGACGCAGGCCAGGCCCAGAATCATCTTGTCGGTCTTCTCTCCCAGCACCCACCGCGAGCCCTCGCGCACCGCGTCGCGAATGTCGCCGAACACGAACAGGTCGCCGAGGGTGGTGCCGGCCAGGCTCGCAGCGTCGCTCGGCTCGCCGGACACGAACCCCACGGCGAAGCTTTTCGCCGCGTGTTGAACCGAGGGGGATTCCTTCACCGCCGCGTCGACCTTCCGCCGGAGCGCCGGGTCGATCGGCACATGGCGCGCATCAGCGAGTTCGACAAAGCTGTTCGCCAGATCGGCGTCGTTGTTGGCGAGCGCCTGTTTGATGCCGCGCGCCGCCACATCGGCGTTGAATTTCCTGTCGAGCGCGCGCGCGGTCAGCTGCGCCGGATCGTCCTTGATGGCGAGCGTATTGCGCGCTTCGATGCCGCGCGGTACCACATAGCCCGCAGCGATCGCCAGCGCCGCAGCGATCGCCAGCACCCCCAAGACGCGCGGACGACGCGCGCCTTTAATCTGTGGCACAAATTCTTCACCGTCGTGCATGCTCTTGCCTCGCACGAAAAGAGGGCGGAACCGCGGCTTGGGGATAATCCAGCCGTACTTCCCTCTCATAAAGCGATAACCAGGCATTTTGACGCGGCTGCCGCCCGCGTTTCGGCAGCCGCGCCTGACAGCTAGGCATGGCGTGGCCTCCCCGCTATGGTGCGCCCCGCTAAGCGTTCGGAGCGCGCGAGACAGACGAGGATT
>JARRNI010000780.1:0-3360 GCA_037385125.1 Pseudolabrys sp. | reverse complement strand
TACCGAAAGTTTTCACCGACCGGGACGCTATTTTAAGGGAGCGCGGGCGATCTGCGGCAAGCGCGACGATCCTTCACGTTTTCTGCGCGTTGATCATATCCCCAAATTCGAGCCCGGCTGCCCGATAGAGCCGGGCATACGAAGCACTGCGGGCGAGCAGCTCAGGGCCGGTTCCCTGCGCGGCAATACGCCCACCTTCCAACAACACCACGCGACCTAGATCATGCGCCGTGGAGATCCGGTGCGTGATGATCAGTGTCGTGCGGCCGCGCATAAGTTCGGCGATGGTGGCCATAATTGCCTTCTCAGTAACGGGATCGAGCGCGGAGGTCGGCTCATCGAGAAGCAAAATCGGCGAATTCTTCTGGAAGGCCCGCGCTATGCCAATACGCTGCCGCTGGCCGACGCTGAGGTGACTTCCACGTTCGCCCACAGGCGTCTCGAAGCCTTGCGGCTGTGCCATAATGAAATCATAGGCCTGCGCGCACTTCGCCGCTTCAATAATCTCCGAATCAGTCGCCCCTTCACGGCCGTACCCGATATTCTCTCGGATACTCGTGGAGAAAAGGAGCGTATCCTGCAGCACCATAGCAATCTGTGCTCGAAGCGAGGCTTTGGTAATCGTTTTGAGATCGCGGCCGTCGATGCGCACAACGCCTGAGGTGGGATCGTAAAAGCGCGGCACGAGGCTCAGAAGTGTGCTCTTACCTGCGCCGGTGCCGCCAACGAATGCCACCGTCTCGCCCGGGGCGATCTCGAGATCGACGCAGGAGAGCACCGGCGCTTTCCCGTCATATGCAAAAGAGACTCCCGAGAAGGTAATCTCTCCCTTCGCGGAGGTGATCGCTACCGCGCCGGGTTCGTCTTTGGTTTGCTCCTGCTCATCGAGCACTTCGAAGCAACGCTGTGCACCGGCCGCAGCCCCCTCCAGCGTCCAAGCCGTATGAGTGAGTTGCTCAATCGGATGGTAGAGGGTCGCGAGGTAAGCCACAAAGACCAGCAAATCGCCGAGAGTGAGATTGCCCAGTAGCACTTGGAGAGAGCCGGCTGCGTACATCACTGCTGAGCCAAGCGCCATCAAAGTCCCGACTACCAGTGCGCTCTTCATCGAAATAATGTTGAGCCGGAAATTGGCCTCGAGACTTCGCGTGGCATGACGCGAAAATTGAGCGACCTCGAAGGCTTCCCGACCGAACGCCTGGACAATCCGAATTGAGCCAAGCCCTTCCTGCGTCGTGGCCAGCAGATCGCTTTCTCGCTCCTGGATCGTGGTGGATGCCTTTCGGATTCTGTCGCTGTAGTAGCGGAACGCCCAGACCACTGGAGGGAGGACTGCCATCGCGACCAGCGTCAACTGCCAGTTCATCGGAAACATGATAACGAGTGCACCGATCAAGGTAAGGACGGCTCCGAAAGTCGCTGCAAACCCCTTGTTGAAAATGGTTTGGATCGCCTGGGTGTCGTAAGCTACCCGGAAAGAGGAGTCGCTACTGCGACGCGCGTCATGGAACCGAAGAGGCAGCGCCTGCAGACAACTATAGAGTTGGGTGCGCAAGTGCAGGAGTGCCTTGAGACCGATCCGGATGAGCAATGCATTGGAAAGAAGGTTTATTAGTCCTGAAAGCAGGCTAATTAGCACCAACGCCCCGCAAAGGGCGAGGATAGCGCCTGGTGCATTTGTCCATCCAAACCACTTCGCAATAAGCGCCTTCGCCTCAACTGACCCATGCGAAGAACCGCCAGAAAGTATCCCATCGACTATGTACTTAAACGGCCAGGGCTTGAGGAGGGTTAGCCCGATACCAGCCGACATGAGCATCGCCGCCAGCAGTGTCTGGCGGGCGAAAGCACGGAAATAGACAAGCGTCCGCAGATAAACTGATTTGGAGTTGTAGTTTTTTATTAGCACAAGGTTGAGTTCCTTTATAATTGAAGTGCTGCCGCGGCCACCGTCGCTGCCAGCCTTCTAGAACCGACAAAGTTCAAAGATACAGCCATAGACATCGCAATATATTGTCGACGTGTCGAAAGAGCTGCCGCGTGATTTCAAACCCATCGCGAGGCCGTTTGTCGTTAATGCCCGCTTGCTGCTAACACGAAACATAATCAAAGGGGAGAAATAATGACTGATGAAACGTGAGAATTGTTCACCTCCAACGTGAAACGCATTAGTGGCCTGAGGCCATTTTTTGACATCAGCGAGCAGCTTGGCGTTGACCCGAGCTTTATAAGCCGTCGGCAACCACAATTGGGATATTGAAGCATGCCCTCAACAACGCGTCAGCGTTCGCATTGAACCGGCCGCCAAAACGGCTCGAGAAACTAGCCAAGAGCACCGGGCGAAGTCGATCATTCCTCGCTGTCGATGCGATAAAAGAGTACCTGGACCTGAACGACTGGCAGGTCACCGGCATTCAGAGAGCTATGGCTTCGCTCGGCCGCGGCGAGGGGGGTTCCGCATGAACAGTTCAAAGAGTGGGTTAGTTCCTGGAATAGCAAGAGAGAGCGACCGGCTCCTAAACGCTCGGCGCAATCCGCAGATGGATCGTTCCGGCCGCGTGCCAGGCACACGTGAGCTCGTTATCCCAAGGACGTCATTTATCAGTCCAAAAGGTCGATCGCATGCGGGTATCGCAGCACCGCGCACGCATCGACACTGACGCCGCGATCCTGAAAACTTTAGGAGTCGTTTCAGCGGTAACCTTTCGGCACATGTTTTTTTATTTCCATGAAACAGCCATCTTTAAGAAGCGTTTTTCATTGTGGAGATGCCGAAAGCATGGGGACTGCACATGAATGACGCTGAGTCTTATCGTGAAAAGGCTGTCGCTTTGTTGGCGGCCGCGCAGGAATCGCCCAACCATTTCCTTCGCCCGGAGTATGAATATATTGCCTCCATTTACTTGAGGCTTGCCGAGCATACACTCGACGCTACCTCAATGGATGACGGCAATGCCGCGAATGGCCGCATCCACTACTAAGGATGCTGGCGCCTGCCGTCGTAGTGCTTGAGCATGTTGGCGAGCCTGTCCAGCTCAGCGTCGCTTAACGGCTGTGCACTCATGGCCTGCAGCTTTCGCGTTCAATGATCTGCCTCGACACCAATGCAATCATTGGCGCGATCAACCGACGTGTGCCCCACGAACGCGAACATCTTGAATAGGCACTGATCGATGGCATTACCATCGGTGTTTCAGTGATAGCGCTTTATGAGATTTGGTGCGGACTCAACAAGAGTGCACGCCGAGAGCAAAACGAGTTGGCGTTGAAAACATTCTTGACGCTAAATGTCATAAAGCGCTATCACTGAAACACCGATGGTAATGCCATCGATCAGTGCCTCTTCAAGATGTTCGCGTT
>JARRNI010000779.1:0-2983 GCA_037385125.1 Pseudolabrys sp. | reverse complement strand
GGACGTGCGCACCGACCAGAGCTTCGTCGACGTCACGGTCGGCGATCCCGACGTGGCCGACGTCAACCCGCTCACCGACCATACGCTTTCGATCCTCGGCAAGAAGATCGGCACCACCCGCGTATCGGTCTATGGCGACAACAAGCAGCTGGTCGGGATTTTCGACATCGAGGTGTCCTACGACATCACGCGCCTGACCAACGAGCTCAAGCGCCGCTTCCCGCGCTCTCATCTGAAGGCATCCTCGGTCAACGGGCGCATCATGCTGAGCGGCGAGGTGGCCGATGCCGCCACCCTGGACAAGGCGGTGACCATCGCGCGTCAATTTGGGCCCAATATCATCAATTCGGTCTCGGTCGCCTCGCCGCAGCAGGTGATGCTGGAGGTGCGCTTCATCGAGATCGCGCGCAGCGCCGGCCGTGAGCTGGGCGTGCAGTGGAACCGCTTCGGCAACAACAGCCTGATCAATGTGGGCAACGGCGTGCCGGCCAGCGGCCTGCCGATCACGCCGGCCGGCATCAACAATTTCAAGAACCCGGGCTACAACGGTGCCAACGGCTCCGGCGGCATCAACGGCACCTCGGTGCTGCGCTCGGCGGCGGTTGCCGCGGGCGTGCTGTCGGGGGGCTCTCCGTTCGGCTTCATGATCGCGCACATGGTGGCGAACGGCATGTCGGCCGACGCGCTCATTAACGTGCTCGAACAGCGGGGCGTGGCGCGCGCCCTGGCGGAGCCCAATCTGGTGGCTCTGTCGGGCGACACCGCCAGTTTTCTGGCCGGCGGCGAGTATCCGATTCCGGTCGCCGGCAACTACCTGAGGTGTCCCAGATCGACCCCAACCACACGGTGGCGACGGCCAACGGCATTTCAGTGCCGGCGCTGATCGTGCGGCGCGCCTCCACCACTGTGGAACTGCGCGACGGCCAGAGCTTCGTGATCGGCGGCCTGTTGCAGAGCACCGGCCATCACACCATCGACCAACTGCCCTGGCTCGGCAGCGTCCCGGTGCTCGGCACGTTGTTCTCGTCGAAGTCCTATCAGAAGAACGAGACCGACCTCGCCATCATCGTGACGCCGCATCTGGTGCGTCCGGCGCGGCCCGGCGACCTGATCAAGACGCCGCTCGACGACACGGTGCCGCCGAACGACGTCGATTTCTTTCTGCTCGGCAAGACCGAGGTCACCCGTGCTGCGGCGCGCAAGCTCACGCCCGTGTCCGCGCGCGTCGATGCGGCCGCCGACCGGCCGTATACCGGCCACATGCTCGATATGCCTCCGGGGAGGGTTTCCGATGCGGCCATCCACTAAAGTTTTGCGCACGCTCGCGCTCGCGCTGCTGCTGACCGCGTTGAACGGCTGCTCGGACTATCTCCGCCGCAGCGATTTCATCTCGCCGACGGCCGGCGACGCCATCGCCACCGACCAGATCACGCAGATGGTCGATCCGTGGCCGCGCGTCTCCGCCCAGCGCAATATCGGCTTCGACGGCCAGCGCATGGAAAACGCCGTCGAGCGCTACCACACCAACCGCACCTATCCGCCCAACAAGGAAGGCACTTCCAACAGTTATGCGGCGTCGTCCTCGTCGGCTTCGGGCGGTGGGGCGCCGGTCGGTCCGACGGTCACGCAGCCGGCGGCGCCGGTGAAATAAGGGGCTCAGTCCAAGCAAGCCATGCAGCTCACCCGCAACGCCAATGCCAGCCAGACCCGTGTGGTGGTGCTCACCGCCGACGCCGAGTTCGACGCGTCCGTGCGCGCCACCTTCGGCGCCTCCGGCGCAATCGACCTCACGGTAGTTTCCGGCAGCATCACCGAAAAGGGCGAGGCGATCGAGTTCGCCGGCGCCACCGTGGTGGTGGTCGATCTCGACACCGGGCGCGGCGACGAGATGGCCGCGCTGGCGCGGCTGATGGCGCGCGTCGGCGCGTGGCCGCCGGTGGTCGCGGTAACGCCGAGCTTCGACGCCGATCTCGCCCGCACGCTGATGCAGATGCGCGTCGCCGATTTCCTGGTGAAGCCGGTCAAGCCGGTCGATCTGGTGCGGGCCTGCGCCCGCGTGGCGCAGAGCCCGGCCGGTGCCGAGCCGCAGAGCGAGGCGCAGATCTACTCCTTCCTTCCCGCGGTGGGCGGGGCTGGCGCTACCACGCTGGCGGTGCAGACCGCGCTGATCCTGCTCAACAGCGGTGGCCCGCGCGCCAAGCCCGCCACCTGCCTGGTCGATCTCGACTTCCAGCACGGCACCGTGGCCGACTATCTCGACCTCGAGCCGCGCCTCAATCTGGCGGAGATCGAGCCGCGTCCCGACCGGCTCGACCGTCAGCTCTTGGAAGTGATGCTGTCCTACCACCCCTCGGGCCTCGCTGTGGTGGCGGCGCCCAACCGGCCGGCCGAGATGCGCTCGTTCGATCCCGACGTGGTGACGCGTCTGCTCGACCTGGTGTCGAGCAATTTCGAGTATGTCGTGTTCGACATGCCGCGCACCTGGTTCTCCTGGACCGACAGCGTGCTGCTCGGCTCCAACAAGCTGTTCATCGTTGCCGAGACCACGGTGCCGGGCCTGCGCCACGCCAAGCAGCTGGTGACGGCGATCCGCGAACGGCTCGACGGCCCTAATCCGCAGGTCATCGTCAACCGCTTCCAGCCCAGCATGTTCTCGTCGGGCCTGCGCCTGAGCGACGTGCATGCCGCGCTCGGCGATGCCTTCACCGCCACGATCCCCAACGACTACGCGCTGGTGCGCGAGGCCATCGACCGCGGCGTGCCGCTCGACGAGGTCAAGCCCGGCAACAAGATCACCGCCCAGCTCAAGAAGCTGGTGCTGGATGGCGACGACGCGCCGGCGGCTGCGATGTCGAACGCCGACACCAAGCCGAAGTCGATCATGCAGAAGTTCAAGCTCGCGTCCGCGCGCTGACCGGGCACGAGAACTTAAAGAACGGGAATTAGAATCGATGGCCGGCCGTTTTTCAGCCCGACGCGGTGC
>JARRNI010000778.1:0-3853 GCA_037385125.1 Pseudolabrys sp. | reverse complement strand
CGCCGCTCCACGGAACCCCGTTCCGGTGACGATCCCTCGTGCTGCCGGCCGTTGGCGGGAATGACGCGCAACGCGCATTCGCGCGAGGTTCTTGGCATTGGCGGGGACCGAGGGTTTCACCCTTCTCGGGGCTCCGTGGGCATTTCTGCATTAATACCCGCTAAGGGCGAGCGTGTGTGTGAACGATTTCCGCGCACCGGGAGAGCGCAATATCGAGCGCCACTCGCGACGGCGCCGCACTCAGGCTGATGCGTATGCCAGGATTGGCCTCTGGTCGTCTTGAGAACGCTGAAGACGCAGCAACGCGGACACCGGCCAACTCGAACAACTTTGCCGGCGCGTCGGTTTTCAGGAAGATGTGAGGCGAAGGTGGCTTCCCTCGCAGTTCGGGGAAAAATGCTGTTGCGAGACGATATCTTGCCTCGATTTCCAACCGCTGGCCGGCGATCTGCTCGGTAACAACGCCGCTTTCGATCCATTGGATGGCGACCTCCATCATGAGCGGAGCCATTCCCCAGCTTGTGGCATAGGCGGCCGAATTCAGCTTTTCGACTATCGGGCCGCTACCCCAGATAAAGCCTGTTCTAAGCCCAGCGGCTACAGTCTTGGAGAGCGTCGAGACAAACAGGATCGAAGCGTTGGACGACATGGTAGCCATCGGCCGAATGTCAGCCAATGGGCCATAGGCGTCGTCTTCTATCAGCAGCGTACCGCTACCGGCGGCGGCAGTGAGCAATGCTTGCCGGCGCGCCTCGGGCCAGATTGCTCCTGTCGGATTATGCAGCGTTGGCGTCAGTATCGCCGCGCCAACAGCGGCATCCGTCAAGGATTTGGGTAGAACGCCATCTTTGTCCATGTGCAGGTCGATGGCTTTGACCGCTTTGCCCCGCGCCAATGCGATAACGCCTGAATAGGTTTGTTCCTCGATGCCGAGGGATTCGATGTCGAGGACGTTGAGGATCGCCGCAAGGGCGGCCTGCCCGCCAGCGACTGGCACAACTTCCTCCGGGCGCGCCGATATTCCGCGTGTTTCCAGCCAGCGGACACCTGCCAGCCTTAGCCGCTGAAGAAGCTTTTGAGAGGCATAAGCCCGCCAGTCTATGTCAGGCGTTCTGATTGCTCGCTCTATGGCCGATGCAAAGGCATCATCCTCCATTGCAACTGGAGTATTCACGGAAAGGTCAAGGACTGCCGGATCGTCCGCATGTGCTGCAAAAATCTCGGCAGCTCTGCTTTGCCCAAGAACATAAGTGCCACGACCAACTTCTCCATGGATGAGATGTCGCCGCGATGCTTCGAGATAAGCTTTGGTGACGGTCGAAGTGTCGAGGCCAAGTCGCCACGCGATATCGCGATGAGGCGGCAGTCGGTCGCCAACCTTCAATTCACCGGTCTCGATAGCACGCTCGATTGCATTCGCCAACGCGAGATATCGCGATCCTGTCGATGCAAGTGTCGGAGTCCATGCCATTCTTGTCTGCCAGACAATGTTTGAATTGAGTCAGACAATATTGGCGATTATAGATGCTGGAAGCAAGGCCAATAGACCCGAAGGTCCTATGTCACGGAATTCGCCAATGAAGAGCAGCTCTCAATCAAATACTGTTGCGCTCATCGCCGCTCTTGCAGCCGTGACAATATGGGGAGCCTCGCCCGCAGCGACGGCGATTGCCGGGCGCAGTATTTCTCCTGAGTTGATTGCTGGGCTGCGCACTCTTTTGGCCGGCATCATCTTGCTGCCGCTCCTATTTCGATTTCGGGACCGCTTCCCCATAGTCTGGTCGGAGCGGGTTGAACTCATTGTGGGTGGCTTGTTCGGCTTCATGGCCTATCCGCTTCTTCTCAGCGTTGGCGTTTTGAAGACGTCAGTGACGCACGCCTCCGTGATCCTGGCATCAGCTCCGATATTCACAGGCCTGCTGAGTTTTCTGATCACCAGTCGATGGCCCAAGCTTCTCTGGTGGTGCGGTGGTGTGGTCTCACTCTCAGGAATCGTTATCCTGATACTCTCACGTAGCTCCGTTGTAACAACCGCGATGCCGGCGACCCTATTGGGGGATGGGCTTGTGCTGCTCTCCGTCCTGTTTGCCAGCGTTGGCTATGTATTCGGAGGACGTAGTTCTTCGCGAATGGGACAATGGCCGGCGACGGCATGGTCGATCGCCGTTGGCGCATTACTGTTCGTGACCATCATCGGCTACGCGCTATGGTTCTACGCCTTGGGAGAGGCTGGCGCAGCAGCGGTCGCGCCGCTGCAGTTTCTGCAGCCGGTCGTTGGCATCGTGATCGCCGTGTCCTTACTGGGCGAGGCCATTTCGCTAAATGCCCTGATCTCGGGGGCGCTCATTGTTTTCGGCGTCTGGTTAGCGCGCCGGGCATAATGGATGACCGTCAGGCTTCCGGGTCGTCAGGTGTCGATCTCTCGTTGTCGGAAAACAGATGGATTTTAGCGACAGCTCATCGCCAAAAGGGTTTTTGACCTTCCCGCATCGCCTCGCGCCTGCTGATACCAAGATCGCGAAGCTGCTCAATGTCCATTTCACGGAGATCGCGGCGCTGACGCCACCGATCCGGCCAGACGCGGAAGATCGTCACGAGCATACGGGCGAGCCATGACATGCCCGTTCATCCCTGCTTTCGAGCTGGCAGTGTCATGGCGATAACGCCGACCACAACGCAGGCCAGCCCCGTCCATGCCGTTGACGAAAGCGTTTCCCCAAGGAACAGGACGCCAATCGCAACGCCGATCGGCACGCGGAGATAGGCTTGCGCCGTCGTGCCGACGGAGCCGAGCGTTTGCACGAGCCGGAAATAGATCACGAAAGCCAGCGCCGTCGAGAAAACCGAAAGAGCGAGGAGCGCGAGGGCGGAATCGGCGCTAGGAGCCAAAGTCCACGGGCGATCGACAATGAGACTAGGTCATGTTGACAAAAGGCGGAGCCAGAGGCGGATTGACGTGATGTCTATGAAGCCAAGGAAGCTTTCGGCGGTTTTGTCGTAGCGGGTGGCAACACGGCGCGCGTTCTTCAGCTTGTTGAAGCACCGCTCGACAAGGTTGCGCAACGAATACAGCGAATGATCCACACCGACGCGCATCTTGCGTGATTTGCGCATGGGAATTTGGGTGAGCACGTCCCGTGCCTCCATCTTTTTCCGAATGCTGTCAGCGTCATAGCCTCTGTCTGCCAACAGGACGCTCGGCTCTGGCAGGTTGTCTGCCATGACCAGATCGAACCCCAGGTAGTCAGAAGTCTGGCCTGGCGTGATCTCGGTCCTCATGGGCAGGCCTGCCGCGTTGACGCGGAGGTGGATCTTGGTCGTGAAGCCACCTCTCGAGCGGCCAAAACCCTGTCGCGGAGTCCCCCTTTAGCGCCCGCTGCCTGATGATGGGCGCGGATCACGGTGCTGTCGATCATTTGCAGGGCGTCCGGCACGGCCCCGCTTTCGTTCAGCGCGTCCATGATATCCTCCCAGAGACCCACAAGCGTCCAGCGGCGGAACTGGCGGTAGATGCTCGACCATTTGCCGAACTCTTCGGGCAGGTCCCGCCATGGCGCGCCAGTGCGGGCGATCCAGAAAATCCCATCAAGAACAAGGCGGTGGTTGGTCGGTTTGCGCCCGTTCGGCGCACGGACTGCCAGGATGAACCGCTCAAAGAACGCCCATTCCTCGTCCGACATCAGGTCTCGTGCCAAGCTGGTCTCCATAACAGATACCAGCTTGAATCATGCCTGCACCGCGATGTGAATCCCTTTTGTCAACACGGCCTAGGCGGCAGCAATCTATTGCAGTTTTTCGAAGGTAAGTTATTTTCAGCATACGATATTGGCCGGAGTAAGCCAGCTCCCGACGT
>JARRNI010000777.1:0-3540 GCA_037385125.1 Pseudolabrys sp. | reverse complement strand
AGTCCGTCCGCAATTTGACCGCTGATGCCATGGCGCGAATCCTCCTCGCGCCAATGAATCATTAATCGCGCCACGCCGGAATCCCCGGAGAGTCAGAAAACAGAACCGTTGGTATTACAGCCTCAAGAGACTCTCGGAACCCCTCACCCCAGCCCTCTCCCCAAAGGGGAGAGGGAGCATGCCGTGCATGACGAGCGGCATCGACACACAAACGGTCGAACCCCCACTCACGTATACGTATTCATATACTTCATGCAGATCACGCGCAGGCACGAGGCGATGTTCTTGTCGTTGGCGACCAGGCAGCCGTCGTGAATGCGCTCGATCAGTTGCGGCATGGTCACCTGCATGCGCTCGGTGATCTCCTCCAGCACGGTCCAGAACACCCGCTCGAGCCGGATGGTGGTGCTGTGCCCGTGGATGCGGAAGCCCCGCTTCTCCGGGATGAATTCGCTGATCTGATCCTGCGAGCACGCATTGAACATGTGGCCGAGAAAGTCGCCCGGCTCGATTTCCAGAAAGATCGACATCGCCCACAAGCTCCACGCGGCCGGCGCCCGCCGCCCCGGCTTACGCCGTCAGCGGCGGAAAATAGTCCAGTTACCGCGGCCGCCCCGTTTGCAATATCTACTACCACTGGTCTTGGCGGCGCCGTAAAGTTTTTTCAAAGTCACGTCTCCCGCGTCGCAAAAACGGGAACAGTTCCGGGCGTTTCGCCAACCGAAAAGAACAAGTTTGGAGGGAGTCCCAAGAGGATGGAATTCTTCAAGAAAACCCTCGATCCGGTCATCGCGCTGATCGCCATCGCGGTGCTGGACGTGTTTCTGTTTATGGTGGTCGGCGCCTGGACGGTCGGCGGTGGCGAGACCATGATGACCGGCCTGATGGCGAAGGGCATCATGGGCGACGCGATCGACCGGCTGCCGTTCTGGCATCTCGTCTTCCCGCCGTCCTGGGGCTATTGGAAAATCTATATCAGCCTCGGCATGCTGTTCGGCGCTTTCGTCGGCGCCGTGCTCAGCAAGGAATTCTACCCGCGCTTTCCGCGCCGCCTGTCCGAATGGGTGATGATCACCATCGGCGGGCTGATGATGGGCGTCGGCATAAGGCTCGCCTTCGTGTGCAACGTTTCGACCTTCTTCGGCCTCACTCCAGAGATGAACCTGGGCGGCTATCTGGCGGTGAGCGGCATCCTGGCCGGCGCCTGGATCGGCTCGATGATCTACAAGAAAGTGCTGGAGCTCTGAATGATGTCGGTCACCGGACAATGCCTCGCCGCTTTCATCTTCGGCACGGTGATCGGCCTCTTGGTGCAGCGCTCGCGCTTCTGCAACACCGCCGCGCTGCGCGACGCCATCCTGTTCAAGACCTACCGCAACACCAAGGCGCTCTTGGTCGCCATGATGATCCTGACGGTGGGCTTCACTTTGTTCATCACCATCGGCCAGGGCCACCCGATGCATTTCGATGTCGGGCTCAACACCTTCGCCGGCCTGTTCATCTTCGGCATCGGCATGGTGCTGGCCGGCGCCTGCACGGTGTCGACCTGGGTGAAGACCGGCGAGGGCAATATCGGCGCGCTCTGGGCGCTGCTGTTCACCTTCATCGGCATGTTCCTGTTCTCGCTGGTCTGGTCGGCCAATTACTGGCCGCCGGCGCCGACCAGCATGACCGGTAACCCCAACCTCGAGGCGCTGCAGTTCGGCTACGCCAACGCCGGCACGCTGCAGGCCAAGCTCGGCATTCCGGCCGTCGTGTTCGGCGTGATCCAGGCCGGCGTGCTGTTCGTCATCTACCGCGCCATCCTGCGCAAGGAGGCAGTGCGCGACGGCCGCGTCAGCGCGCCGAGCGAGGAGCCGCCGCTTGCTGCGCAGGCAGAGGCCGCCGAATAGCGCGCCGCCAACGTCATTTAAGGAGAGGACCGCTGCATCATGGGACTGTTCAGCAAGAAGGGCGCGGTCGGCGCCGGCGGCGTGGTGGAGATCGTGCTCGACAATCCCACCTCGGTCGAGGCGCTGCCGCCCATGTGCCCGGAAATGGCCGCCACCCATCTGGCGACCATCAAGGAAGCGCGCGCCTGGAAGGTCTATATCCGCAAGAATTGAACGGAGCCGGCCGATGGCCAAGCTTTACATGCACATCTACGCCTGGGCCGCGCTCACCGTGACGGTGGCGGGACTGGCCGCCATGCTGATCTGGCCGCCGCACAGCACCAACGTGGACCGCAACGGCGTGCCCTACTTCACGCCGCAGGTGATCGACCCGGTGACCGGCAAAGCGGTCGATCTGAGCGTGCTCGTGCGTCACTACCGGGGGGACTGAAGGAGAGGCTCATGGATGTCGAGACCGCCGCCCAGTTCGTCTTCGCCGCCGTGGCCTTCGCCACGATGTATGTCCTGTTCCTGAAGGAAACCATGTAGGGAGCGAAAGCCATGGACAGAGCCAGCCTGATCTTCTGCATCGGCGCGCTTGCGCTGTCGCTTGCCGTCGCCGTCATCGCCTATCCACTCGCAGCCATGCCGGCCGATCAACTCGCGCGCGCCGCCAAGCCGCAGCCGGCGGAAGCGCTGGGCTCGGTCGACGTCGGCGAGGGCTTCGGCAAGGTGTCCGTGAGCAAGCTGATGGACTATTACATCTCCAATCCGCCGGTTCAGACCGTCTCCGCCCCGGCCACCGCGCCCAAGATCCATTTCGGAGGCTGCTGAGGTGACGCACCGGGCAGCCTGCATGATGGCGGTCTGTGGGGCGGCCTTATTGACGGCCACCGTGATGCCAAGCGCCGTGGCGGCGCCGTCCGCGGCGCTTGGCTTCGTTGACCGGACGCCGGCTGCCCCCGGCACCCGGGTCGTCGACGTGCGCGCCGAGACTGCCTGCGAGCACGCTTCGCTTCCCGGCGCCCGCTGCCTGCCCGCTGCCGATCTGTTCGACGCCAGGGGTCGGCCGGTCAGTTTCCACACCCTGCGCTGGCTGTTCGGCACCATCGGGCTGAGCGGGCAGGAGCATGTCCTGGTGGCCGGCGCGGACGCCGGCAATGCCGCCGCGGTGGGCGCACTCCTTTATCTCGCCGGCCAGCGTAGGGTCGCCGTCCTCGACCGGCCACTGACCGTGCCCGCCAAGGCCGAAGGCGGCCGCACCCGCAACATCACCCGCGAGGTCGTGTTCACCGCGCCCATGCGTGACCGGCTCATGGTGGCCGCGCCGGAGCAGGCAGGAGGCGAGACGATCGCTTCCGGACCGCCGGCCGCGCGCCTGTGCCGCTTCGCCACGCGCAGCGCCGACGGCGCGCAGCCGCCGCCGCTGCGGCTGTGGCCGTAGGAGGGCTCCTCATGGATGTCCTGCTGCATGTGACCAGTCCCGACGCCGCCCGCGTCGCCGCCCCGCTCGGCCGCGCGCTGACCGCGAAGGGGGCGACCTGGGGCTGCTTCCTGACCAATGATGGCGTGCGCGCGCTCGACGACGCCGGCTTCGCCGACGCGGTTAAGAGCGCTGGACGCGTGTCGGTTTGCGAGCATTCCTGGCAGCAGCACATGGCCGGCCGCG
>JARRNI010000776.1:0-2737 GCA_037385125.1 Pseudolabrys sp. | reverse complement strand
CATGCCGGCGATGGTCTCGGCGACGCTCATGGCTTCCTCCATCAGCTTGTCCGCCGCCACCACGCGCGCCACCAGGCCGGACCTTTCCGCCTCGGCGGCGTCCATCATGCGGCCGGTCAGGATGAGGTCCATCGCTTTCGCCTTACCGACGGCGCGGGTGAGCCGCTGGGTACCGCCGATGCCGGGAATGACGCCGAGCTTGATCTCGGGCTGGCCGAACTTGGCGGTATCGGCGGCAATGACCACGTCGCACTGCATGGCGAGCTCGCAGCCGCCGCCGAGCGCGAAGCCGGCGACCGCGGCGACGATGGGCTTGCGCGCATGCGCGGTGTGGTCCCAGGTGCCGGCGAAATTGTTGAGGAACACGTCGATGAAGTCGTTGTCGGCCATCTCCTTGATGTCAGCGCCGGCGGCGAAGGCCTTCTCGTTGCCGGTGATCAGCAGGCAGCCGATATCCGGGTCGGCGTCAAACACGTCGACGGCGGCCGCAAGTTCCTCCATCAGCTTGAGGTTCAGCGCGTTGACTCCCGGCTGTCCCTGCGTCACATCGATAGTCTGGATTACTTCTGGCACTTTGGACAATAGAACGTCGAGCGTCCGGTCTGCACGATGCGCTTCACCTTGCCCTTGCAATTCGGGCAGGACTCGCCCTCGCGGTCATAGACCTGGAAGCTGTGCTGGAAATAGCCGAGCGAGCCGTCGGCACGGCGGTGGTCGCGCAAGGATGAGCCGCCGGCCTTGATGGCGTCGTGCAGCACCGCCTTGATGGCGTCTACCAGCGCTAACGCGCGCGCATTGGGCTTTCCGTTGCGGTCGGCGATGGTCGAAGCCTGCCTTTTGGGAGAAAGGCGCGCGCGGAACAGCGCCTCGCAGACATAGATGTTGCCAAGCCCGGCCACCACGCGCTGGTCAAGCAGCGCGGCCTTGAGCGAGGTCTTCTTGCCCGCGCAGGCTTTGGCCAGCATGGCAGCGTCGAATTCATTGCCGAGCGGCTCTGGGCCGAGGTCGCGCAGCAGCGGCTCGTGGTCGAGCTTAGCGCGCGGCACGATCTTCATGGAGCCGAAGCGGCGTGGATCGTTGAAAGTGATGGTGGCGCCGTTCGACATGTGGAAGACCACGTGGTCGTGCTTCTCGTCCTTGGCGATCTCGAAATAGCGCGGATCGCCGAGAAACAGGCGTCCGTTGCCGCGCAGCCGGAACGAGCCCGACATGCCGAGATGCATGAGCAGCACGTCGCCGGAGGAGAGATCGGCCAGGAGGTATTTGGCGCGGCGGCCGAGCCCTTCGACCTTCTGGCCTTGCAGGCGCTTCTCGAAGTCCGCGGCGATCGGCCAGCGCAGGCCGCGGTGGCGCACCTCGACTTTTTCGAACGCGGCGCCCTCCATGGCCGGCGCGAGCCCCATGTGGACGGTTTCGACTTCGGGAAGTTCGGGCATGGTTAACCGGTATCTCCGCGGCAGACACTCATAGCCTCCCCCGCGTTCCCGCGCTATGGTCCTGCCCGCAAAGGACAATTGGCCATGACCGGCAGCCCCGACGAGACCCATTTCGGCTACGAGAGCATCCCCCTGGAGGAGAAGCAGGGGCGGGTCGACGACGTCTTCCACTCGGTCGCCCGTCGCTACGACCTGATGAACGACCTGATGTCGGTCGGCCTGCACCGGGCCTGGAAGGACGCGCTGGTCACCGCCGTCAATCCGCCCAAGGGCGATCAGCCGTTCAGCCTGCTCGATCTCGCCGGCGGCACCGGCGACGTGGCGTTCCGGGTGGTGGAGGCCGGCGGCCCCAACACCCGGGCCACCGTCTGCGACATCAATGAGGACATGCTCACCGTCGGCGCCGAGCGCGCGCTCGAGCGCGGGCTCGACGACCGCGTCACCTTCGAGCAGGGCAATGCCGAGGATCTGCCCTATCCCGACCGCAGCTTTGACTGCGCAACCATAGCCTTCGGCATTCGCAACGTGCCGCGCATCGAGCGCGCGCTGGGCGAGATCTATCGCGTGCTCAAGCGGGGCGGCCGCTTCCTCTGCCTGGAATTTTCCGCCGTCGATGTGCCCGGGCTCGACGCGCTCTACGAGCTTTATTCGTTCAACGTGATTCCGGCCGTCGGCCGGGCGGTGACCGGCGACCGCGAGGCCTATCAGTATCTGGTCGAATCGATCCGCCGTTTTCCCAAGCCGCAGGCCTTTGCCGCGATGATGGTCGAAGCCGGCTTCCGCCGCGTCTCCTTCACGCCGATGACCGGCGGCGTAGTGGCGCTGCATTCGGGCTGGAAGCTGTGATCTTCGCGCTCTCCCATCTCGCCCGTCTGATGCGCGCTGGCTTCGTGTTCGCACGCGAGGGCGTGCTTGGGCTGATCGACACCCGGCCGCTGCCGCTGCCGATCAAAACGCTGATCGCGTTCGCCCGCCTGATCGAACGGCGCAGCGCCGGCGAGAGCAGCCGGCGGCTCTCGGCCGCGCTCACCCGGCTGGGGCCCAGCTACGTCAAGCTCGGTCAGTTTCTCGCCACCCGGCCCGACGTCGTCGGCACCGACATCGCGCGCGATCTGGAAAGCCTGCAGGCCAAGATGCCGCCGTTCCCGCAGAGCGCGGCGGAAGCGGCGGTGGCGGCCGCCTTCGACAGGCCGCTCGATGCGCTCTATGCCGACTTCGGCCCGCCGGTGGCCGCCGCCTCGATCGCGCAGGGGCACCGGGCCGAGATGGAGAAGGACGGCGTGCGCAAACCGGTCGCGGTG
>JARRNI010000775.1:0-3234 GCA_037385125.1 Pseudolabrys sp. | reverse complement strand
CCGGGCAACGGACGTGCAGATGATCGACGCCACGCACGTCAAGGCGCACCGCTCCGCCTCAGGCGCAAAACGTATGGCCCGCCCCGTCGACAAGTGGTTTTGTGATGCTGGCATGAACAGTCTGCACAAACGTATCCGGCCTTTCGGCGATGCCGCAATCTTTTCAACACACTCGGGCAGGCAAATTCCAGCTTCAGCGACGCAAGCCGTCGGCCGCGTATTCTGTGGCTGTGATTCAAACCGTAACCGGCTGAGCCGATGCTGCCTGCTGACAATGCGGAAAAATTTAATGTTGTGTGAGCTTGCTCACAGGCCTCTTCGCCTGACCGGTCCAAAATACTCGGGTAAATAGCGTATACGAAAAGAGCAAGAATCATATACCTAGGTGCAATACCGGTCGCTGGGACGACTCCTATCGTACATCTCAGTTGAGATCACCCTCAGAGGCTTTCATGGTTCGGCGAGCAATTGTTGCGCTGATCCTCGTCCCAGCGGGACTAGCATTGCTGCTGATGTCCCCTAGACCATTACTCAACATTGGACAGAACCCTTCCCTCACGTTTGCCGACGCTAGGCTAATGGATTTGGACGCGAAAATGACAGCACTTCGTGCGGAGGCTGAGTCCGCGATGAATGCGTTGCAGGCGACTCACTCGCAGAGGAAAGCTAGGCTCGAGAGCAACTAAGACAGACTGCCATGAACTGGTTGATCTACATGGCGGATCGATCCACCCACCTTAAGATCGTGGTGGTTGGGTTAACTGCTGCACTATTGGTCGCCGTGATTGGCATCTCCGCGCACAAACTTAATCTTGGCACCGATATTATGACCGCACGCGCCCCGAGCGTGATCAAGGTCGGTGGGCCGGTGATTTTTACCGACCGCAATAGCCCGGTTGTCCGCTAGTTTGGCAACATAGGCTATCGAAAACTGAACCGATGGCGGGAGATGGCGTGAGAGAACCGGAAGACCCGACCGCGAGTATCTGCGATAAAGGCGTACGTGGCGAGCGAAGGCAGACTGTTTGGCCTCGCGATACGCAATGCTACTGAACCTGCGCTAACCCAGCACCTGAGGAAGACACCTGTGGGTGATCGAGAAGCAAATCATTTAAAAAGCAGTTCCAAATGAAATACTAGTATTACGAGTATGTTATTATTGATCAATTAATAATAGATTTTGACAAAACGAAGCCAAAATATGCAACGATATCAATGGCGAAATTATAGACAGGTGCGATTAGCGTTCGGCAGGCGCCTCGGGAGCCTGTTCGGAAGACTGCCCATCACTCGTGAAGTTGGCAGGATCCTCGGCAGCATTTGAGGGCCGTGCCTCGACCGTCTCCACCGTCTTCGGATGGGTCTGCTCCCATAACGCCTTGCCGATCGCTAGCGGCTCGATCTTGATGCCCTGACACCAGGTCAATTCGCTACCGGCTTGATGCAGCTGCCGACGATGGCAGCGGCAGAGCGGCACGCAGACGTAGCCGGCACAATCATGGCAGATTTTGCGATGGGAGAGAGGCTAGTTTGCCGCAGCTTCCAGCGTCTTCGGGCTGATGAAGCGCTCGAGGCGGCCCGACTGCGGATGTAGGCGGCCCCAGTCGTCGAAGGCGAATTCGATGATGACCAGTCCCGAGGTCGGCAGCTTCTCGTTGAGACGCTCGCGCGCCTCGACGTCGCCGGCGGCGATGAGCATGCGCGCCAGCTCGTGCATGCCCGGATTGTGCCCGCACACCAGAAGCGTATGCGCGGTAGCCGGCGTTTCCTTGATGATTGCCAGGATGGCGTGCGGTGTCGCGTCGTAGAGCTTTTCCACCGATTTCGCAGCCGGCTCCGGCTTCATCTCCTTGGCGGCGTACTTCCAGGTCTGCTGGCAGCGTGCCGCCGGCGACAGCAGCACGCGGTCGGGCAGCAGGTGATGCGTCGCCATATAGCCGCCGATCTTGGCGGCGTCCTTGCGGCCGCGCTCGATCAGCCCGCGGTCGCGGTCGGGCGAGCCGGCGACGCCGCGCTCGGCCTTGGCGTGACGGAACAGCAAGAGGCGGCGCATGGCTTGATTCAGTCCCTCGAATAATGTGGGTGTGGCGATTCGAAGCCGTCGATTTCGAATCTACGGTAGTTTAGCATGCGCAACGGGGTGGCAGGACGCGACCCAGCGGCGCGGTGGATCAACGATTTTACATCGCCGGACTGCGCCGGCAACTAACCCGGGAACGCGGCGCTCTCAGCTACGAGCTCGACACCGACGTCTGCGTGATCGGGGCGGGGCTCGCAGGATTGACGGTCGCGCGCGAAATCGCCAGGCGCGGCTGGCAGGTGGCGGTGCTGGAGGCCGAGCGCGTGGCCTGGGCGGCCTCCGGGCGCAATACCGGCTTCGTGCTGCCCGGCTTCCACGAAGACTTCGACACCATGGTCGAGCGCATCGGCCTCGACCACGCCAAGCAGCTCTATGCGCTGTCGAAGCAGGGCGTCGACTATGTGCGGCGCACGATCGAGGAGACCGGCATGCCGGGCGTCAACCCGGTGCCGGGCTGGCTGCACGTCTCCAAGACCCACGGCGACGAGCGCGTGCGCGCCAATGCCGAGCGGCTGCGCTGGATCGGCGCGGAATGCGAGGCCTGGCCGACCGAGCGGGTGCGCGAGCTGTTGCCGAACCCGCGCTATTTCGGCGCCATCCACTATCCCGGCGCCTTCCACATTCATCCGCTCAATTACGCGTTCGGTCTCGCCATCGACGCGGAAAGCGCGGGCGTGCACATTTTCGAGAACACGCCGGCGGTATCGATCGACCCGACCGGCGTGCGCAAGCGTATCGCTACGCCCGAGGGGCGGGTGCGCGCGGGCCAGGTGGTGCTCGCCTGCAACGTCATGCTCGGCGACCTGATGCCGGAGCTGGCCGCCACCCTGCTGCCGATCACCACCTACGTCATGGTGACCGAACCGATCGCGAACTTGAGCGAGGTGATCCGCTATCGCGGCGCGGTCAGCGATACCGACCGCGCCGACAATCATTACCGCATCGTCGGCGGCGACGATCCCGCCGGGCCGCGGCTGCAATGGTCGGGGCGCGTGCGGGTATGGCAGGCCGACCCGCGTTTCGTCGCGCGCGGGCTCGCCGGCGACGTCAGGCGCGCGGTCCCCGCGCTCGGCAAGGTGAAGATCGCTTTTCTGTGGAGCGGCACGCTCGGCCGCGCCATCCTCCGCATGCCGCTGGTCGGCCATGTCTAGCCG
>JARRNI010000774.1:0-3430 GCA_037385125.1 Pseudolabrys sp. | reverse complement strand
GACCTGGCCGGCGAGATTGGGCGCGGCCGGCAGCTTGGCCTGGCCGTCCAGCCCGTGGCACATCTGGCATTTGGCCGCCGCGATCTTGCGGCCCTTCATGACGTCGCCGGCAGCGCTCGGGCTGCTACCAAAAGCGAGCGTGCATGCGACGGCGGCGCCGACCGCCAGACCGGCGCGCCACAGCGGCTGAAAGCTCATCGGATGATCCCCTTGCTCGCAACGTGCGACGGCCCCGGCGAGCGCCGGGGCCGTCACGATCGGCCTCAGGCCATTACTTGCCGTCGTACCAGATGCGATAGATGGCACCGACCAGGTCGTCGGAGACGAGCAGCGAGCCGTCATAGAGCTGTTGCACGTCGACCGGGCGGCCGTTGTAGATGCCGTTGTCGTTCCAGCCCTCGGCGAACGGGATCGACGGACCGGCGACGTGTCCGTCATCCTTGAGGAAGGTGACCATGACGCGCGCGCCCGCCGGCACCGTGCGGTTCCACGAACCGTGCTGGGTTGAGAAGATGGCGCCGCGGTATTTCGCCGGGAACTGGTGGCCTGTGTAGAAGGTCAGCCCCAGGTCCGCCGCGTGCGCGATCTGCTCGACCTCCGGGAACACGATGTCCTTCGGCGGATTGTCGTTGGCGTATTCGTTGGTCCGCGTGTGGCCGCCGCCGTAATACGGGAAGCCGAAATTCTGGCCCTGCTCGGCGACGCGGTTCAGTTCTCCCGGCGGCTTGTCGTCGCCCATGCCATCGACCTGGTTGTCGTTGCTCCACAGGGTGCCGTCGGCCGGATTGAAGTCCATGCCTTCCGGGTTGCGCATGCCGGTGGCGTAGACCTCGCGATTCTTGCCGTCGCGGTCCATGCGGATAATGCCGCCCATGCCGATCTTGTGATAGAGTGCCCATTTCTTATGGGATGGCACGTTGAAGGGCTGGCCGAGCTGGATATAGAGCTTGTTGTCGGGCCCGATGCGGCATTCGCGCGCCGTGTGGTTGTAGCTTTCCTCTTCCTTCGGGATCAGCTTGCCCTGCGGCACGATCGGCACCGCCACCACGTCGGGGCTTTCGTAGAAGAACTCGGCCGCCGGATACATCAGCACGCGATTCTGCTCGACGATGAAGAGGAAGCCGTCCTTCGAGAAGCACGGGCCGTTCGGAATCTTCTTGGCCAGCGACGGAGCGAATTCCTTCACGTCGTCGGCAACGAAGTCGCGATCGCGGTCGGTGACCACGTAGACCTTGGTCTTGCGGGTGCCGACGAAGGTGGCGACGCCCTGCGGGCCGATCGCCATGTGCCGCGCGTCAGGCACCAGCGCGTAAAGACCGATATGGAAGCCGGGCGGCAGCTTGATCTTGGTCAGGTTTTTCTTAACCTGGTCGGCCTTCTTTCCCGTCTGCGGAATCTGCGGCCAGTCGCCGTGCCAGCCGGTGATATGAAACGCGCCAAGCTTCGACAAGTTATCGGCCTTGGCTGCGCCGATCCCTGCCAGCGACACAGCCAGCGCCGCTGCCGCGATAGGCAATGGTTTCAACATAGGGCTCTCCTCCATTTTCGTTTTTTATCTGCAACCATGCGGTTGGCCCGCGTTGGTGCGACGGCAAAATGCTAACACCCAAAGGTCGTAAGGCAAAGCCGAATGCTCGCGGGACGTTGCCCACGGGTGCGCAGCCCTTGGCTATTGCGGCGCACACAGGCGGGCACCTGCAGGTCAGGTTGTTTTTCAGTGCAGGGAATGCGAAGCGCGGGTTGCGCGCCGCGGCGAGAGTTTCCGCGTAAGCAGAAACGGACTAGATGCGCTCCGGCAGGTGATCCTCGCGCGCGAGCGAGGAGAAGCGCGTGACCGAGCCCTCGAACTGCAGTTCCACGGTGCCGGTGGGGCCATGGCGTTGCTTGCCGATGATGACCTCAGCCTTGTTTAGCGTCGCTTCCATCTCCGCCTGCCATTTGAAGTGTTCTTCGGTGCCGGGCCGCGGCTCCTTGTTCTTTAGATAGTACTCCTCGCGGTAGACGAACATCACCACGTCGGCGTCCTGCTCGATCGAGCCCGATTCACGCAAGTCCGACGAGCGCCGGGTCGAGCCCTGTAGCAATTGCAGATAGTCGACAATCAGGAGATCGAGCCCGCGCTGACGCTTCAGCCTGCGCGCCCGCGCAGCGAGCTGTGCGATGGATAATCCACCCGTCTCGTCAACATATAGAGGCAAATTTTCCAGCCTAACCGTATGATCCCTAATCCTCTCGAAATCACTATCCGTAATTCCACCGCGTCGGATTTGATTTGATGGAATCTCCGTCTGCTGGGATAGGATTCGGGTGGCTAACTGCTCAGCCGACATCTCTAGTGAGAAAAAGCCAACGATGCCGCCGTTGGCGGCTTCGGTATGACCGTCTGGCCGTGTCTCGCCAGGAAGCCAAGCATCGGCCACGTTGAAAGCAATATTAGTTGCCAGCGCGGTCTTGCCCATGCCGGGCCGGCCAGCGAGGATAATCAAATCCGATTTTTGCAAGCCGCCTATTAGCTTATCGAGTTCAATAAGACCCGTAGCGATGCCGGATAATTTGCCGTCGCGTTGAAAGGCATGTGCTGCCATCTCAAGCGAAGTCGTCATCGCCTGCGCGAAGCGTTGGAAGCCGCCGTCATAGCGGCCGGTTTCGGCCAGTTCGTACAGCCGGCGCTCGGCGTCCTCGATCTGGTCGCGCGGGGCGAAGTCGACCGGCGCGTCATAGGCCACATTGACCATGTCCTCGCCGACCTGGATCAGGGCGCGGCGGACGGCGAGGTCGTAGATGGTGCGGCCGTAGTCTTCAGCGTTGATGATGGTGGTGGCTTCGGCGGCGAGCCGCGCCAGATACTGGCTGACGTTCATCCCGCCGATGTCGATATCGGCGCCGAGGAAGGTCTTGAGCGTGACCGGCGTCGCCACCTTGGCGGCGCGGATCAGGTCGCGCGCCAGCTGGTAGATGTTCTGGTGGATCGGCTCGAAGAAATGCGGCGGCTCGAGGAAATCCGAGACCCGGTAGAAGGCCTCGTTATTGACCAGGATGGCGCCCAGCAGCGCCTGTTCCGCCTCGATATTGTGCGGCGCGGCGCGGAAGGGCAGGGCGGTGTCATCGCCCTGCTTGCGGGCTGTCGAATCAGCGAGTGCCATGGATGTCCCTGCTTACTCTGAAATTGTGGCATAGCACGCGCTTTCTTCAGCCTGCGGCGTCGCGCACGCGGATGGTCCCGCAATTCACATGGGATTCAACAGCGGTGGGAAAGGCCGCGTTTTTCTTTGACGCCAGCGCAGCCGATCGGACATTTGCGGCGCTCCCGGCTACTCGCCGGCCAGCCGCAGCGGCTGCTGCTCCTTGCTTTCCAGCGCGCGCAGGCGCTGCTCCTCGCGCCCGATATAGTCACGCGTCATCGACGTCACGCCCTGCCGCTTGGTGAGCT
>JARRNI010000773.1:0-3020 GCA_037385125.1 Pseudolabrys sp. | reverse complement strand
TCATACCGGCGGATAAGCTCCCGGTCGAATACTAGACTCTGGTCCATGGCATCCTCGGCTTTACCGTTGGGCGAGGATGCTAGCCGTTGCCCTCAACCGACGCGATGACAGAACATTGCGGATTGCGTGCCAGCGAGCACATTTGTCCCGGCACGTATTGTCTTGGCCCGCGGCGTTCCCTCGGCGACCGTGTAGTCCTGAATGCAGATTCTGAACGGGCCGGGATTAAGGGGCATGAAACGCATTGCCTCGAAAAGACACCGCTTGAGCAGATCATCATCACTGGCGATCGCAGCATCCCGTGTCGGCGTTAGGAAGTCCGGCCGCCGAAGAAGCATCTCCAACATATGGCCAGCCGCCATCGTGTTGGTGGGGACGAAGCCGGTGATCATGCCGATAAGGATCGTCCGAATGTCCTCGTCGGTTAAATCGCTGTCAGCACCGTGTTGCATCTCGAGCATTCGCGCCAACACGGTGTTTGGCCTTGCCCCCTTTTCCTTGGCGTCCGCGATGGCGCGGCCGATGCGGCCGCGTACGCGATCTCCGGCGGCGACTCCGGCGCGGCGATAGGCGGGCTTGTTGTTCGGATCACCGAACATGTAGGTGCTCATGGCGATGGTCCAGTGGCCGAAGTCCACCCGCTCGTGCTCCGCAATCGGCACGCCGTAGTAGCTTTCGCATATCAGGATGGGGACGCGTGTGATGAGTTCCTGAACCGCGTCCAGCCGGCCACGCGAGCGCTCGATAATCTCCTCGGAGAAGCGGGCCGCCATCGGGCCCACAGTCTCGCTGAGGTGCTTGAAGGCTCGCATGACCTGCCTTTGATAGCGCCAATATTCGGCACTGGGTTGCTTGATGCCCAGCAGGAAATTGGGGCCGCCATCAAGCTCTTTCACTTTGTCGCCGAAGGGCACGGGAAAGGCTTCATCGTGCCCCAGGACCTCTTGCACGTCGTCGAACCGGGTCACGATCACGAAGTTTTTGAACGGGATCTTGAAAATGGGGCAGAATCGCCTGAGCAGAGCGAAGAAAGTCGGCCCGAACAGGCGCCGCACCAGTTTCTCGATCAGGCTGGTGGATCTCAGGTCTTTCAGGTCGAAGGTGCTCGTCGGCGCATCTTCGACCAGCGGCGATTTCGGCGAGCTCACGGATTGAGCGGCCCTTGTTTTCCGCGTTACCATCGTCATGCCCCCAAATGGTATCACGCAAGCGTCTCGAGCAATATTTTCGCTTCTCTAACCGCGGGAGCGTCGAGGCCTTCCGTAAACCAACCATAGATTGGCTGCAGTATTGCGCGGGCCGCAGTGCGGTTACCTTGGCTGCAATGGAGGCGGGCGAAAGAGGTCGCCGCACAAAGCTCCCACAATTTGGCGCCTTGCCGCTGCGACACTGTCATCGCAGTTCGAAAACTTTCTGCGGCCGCCGCGGGATCATCGATCGAGATCAGCAATTCGCCTCTCACCCGATGCATTTCGGCCTCGTCGAGGCGGAGTTGCGTGGATTCGATGAGTTCGGCTACCCGATCAAGCTGGGTTAGCCCCTTGTCCGGCTGGTGCGCTTTGCCGTAGGCATCCGCCAACCATGTCAGAAAAGTCGGCACGTACAACACGGTGCCTGTAGCGCGGTATGCGTGCAAGCCGCTGGTGAGTAGTTCTATGCCTTTCTGCTCTTCTCCGAGCGCGGCTAGGCACCGGCCCCGGAAGATCATGCCCATCGCCCGATAGTAAGATATGGCGTGTTCTTCGGTGAGCGCAGCCAACTCTTCCAGACGCCGAAGCGCGGAGCGGAACGAATGGGTCGTCATTTCGGTGAAGGCGTATCCGTTGAGCGCATGGGCAAGGGCGTAAGCTTGCGAAAGTCGGCTTGCCTCGGCCAACGCCTTTTCACGTCGCTTACAGGCTTGATCTATATGACCGAGATAGAGAAGGGCCCACGATAGATAGGCCTGCATCACGACATAAGCGTCGTCTGCCATCAGCGCGCTGTAAATCGATCGATGTGCCGGGTCATAAAGCTCGATACCCCGCGTCAGAAATCGGCTGACTGCCGAGAACTCGCCCAAAGGAAAACTGGTGACGCCGTTAAGGCGACAACCCATCAACGTCCAGCATGGGTCGTTTCGCGCTTCCCCTAGCTTTAAAAGTTCGTCGGCACGCCGGCGCGCCAGCTCCAAATCGGCTCGCATCAGGGCATTCGTCCACTGGCCGTGTAGCACGGGAACCAGTTGTGGCGGATCATTCAATTGCTCGCAGAGCTCGCGGGCCCTGGCAAACGTGTCGATTGTCGCGGGTACGGCATACCCTTTCGTCGCGATCAAAGCCTTGCCGTGAGCGATCCGTAGTTCGAGTTCTCGCCGGCGACGAAAAATGCTGTCGGGGATGTTTGCAATGAGGTCCAAACCGCTCTCAAGCCGGCTCACTGCCTCCACCATGGCCGAGCGAGACATCGCCTGATGGCCGGCCTTGAGCCAGTAGCCGAGGGCCTTTTCCGCCAATCCTGCCTCGGTGCAGTGATAGGCGACGAGTTCGGGCTGCGTTTGTGCGACGTCTGGAAAGGTGTTTTCCAGAACCTCGGCAATTTTCTGATGCAGCGTCTTGCGCGTGACGCGCAATAGCGAGGCGTAGGCCGCATCTTGTACGAGCGCGTGCTTGAACAGGTAGGTCGTGTGCGGCGGGCTACCACGACGAAAGACCAGCCCGGCACGGGTGAGCCGTCTGAGGGCTTTTTGTAGCTCGGTGTCAGTCAACTCCGCGACGGCCGAAAGCAGTTCATAAGAAAACTCTCGACCGATCGCCGCGCCGATTTGAGCGATTTCCTTAGCGTCGCCAATCCGGTCAAGCCGAGCCGTAAGTGAAGCATGCAACGTAGCGGGCACTGCAATGGCTCGGTGGCGTCCTGCGCGGCTTAATACGGCGAGTTCTGCTCGCTCTTGCTCGCGAGCCTCCATAACCGCCTTGGTCAATTCCTCCAAGAACAGAGGGACGCCATCTGTTCGTTCGACAATGTCGTCGACAATGTCG
>JARRNI010000772.1:0-2789 GCA_037385125.1 Pseudolabrys sp. | reverse complement strand
TTGATGTATCCGGATTCCGGCTCCTCGCGCGCCGACTTTCCCGGCGGCGATGCCGCCACGCTCTATCGCTCCATCCAGGCGATCCTCTCGCTGCCGGCCGAGACGCGCCTGTTAGTCGGCCACGACTATTGCAAGGGCGGGCGCGAGCCGAAATGGGAGGCGACAGTCGCCGAGCACAAGAAGAGCAACATCCACGTCAAGGACGGCACCACGCAGGAGGCCTACGTCAAGCTGCGCACCGAGCGCGACAAGACGCTGGCGCTGCCCGATCGCATGCTGCACGCCTTGCAGGTCAATCTGCGCGGCGGCCGGCTGCCGGAGCCGGAGAGCGACGGGAACAGCTATTTCAAGATTCCGGCGAACCGGTTTTGACGGAGCCGCGCGACTTCATCCCTTGCCCGGAAAGATCATGCAGGTCGTCGTGGCGTGTGCGTACAGCTTGCCCGCGGCGTCCTTCAGGTCGCCTTCCGCGGTAGCCACCGTGCGCCCGCGATGGATGACGCGGCCTTCGGCGCGCAGCGGCCCGGTGTCCTTGGTGATGGGGCGCACATAGTTGAGCTTCAATTCGAGCGTGGTCCAGGCGTCGCCTTTGTGCAAAGTGGTGAACACCGCGCAGCCGAGCGCGGAATCGAGCAGCGTCGCGGCGAAGCCGCCATGCACGGTGCCGATCGGATTGTAGTACTTGAAGTCCGGCAGTCCTTCGAACACGGCGCGGTTCGGTTCAGCCTCCACCATCAGAAAGCCGAGGGTTTGGGCCATCGGCGCCTGCGGCAGCGTGCCCGCGACGATGCCCTTGAGGAAATCGAGTCCGTCGCAGGATTTCAGAACGTCCGGCGGCGCCACGCCGTATTTGCGATCGCTCAAGACTTTGCCCCCGCTGCCACCACGCCCTGCGCGAACCTATTGCGCCAGTTCCGTCCTGTCCATCGGCGCGCGGCGCACCCCGGCGGCCGCCTTTTCTTCTTGACCTCTTTGCTGCCGCAATCGTGGAACCGCGCACGCGATGGCGTGCGGAACAGGAACGCCAAGCCTGCAACCACGTTTAGCCCGATGGGACGCAACTTGCTATGGAGGCTTGTGGTCCATGCAGAACATCCGAAACGTGCTTCTTGCCGCCGGCACCACCGTGGCGGTGGCATTCGCCAGCTCGGCATCGGCGGCGACGGTGGCGGCGGCGACGACGCCGCTCAACATCCGCTCCGGCCCGGGACCGCAATACAGCGTCACCGGCGTCATCCCGGCGCACGGCCGCGCCACCATCACCGGCTGCATCCAGGGCAGCCTGTGGTGCAGAGTGATCGCCCACGGCAGGCACGGCTGGGCCTATTCGAAATACCTGACGATGCGGCTGTCCGGGCGCTCGCTGATCGTCGCGCAGAATCTCGCCAACATCCCGGCCGTGACCTACGAGGTTCCGGTGGAAACCGTGGGAAGCGCGGCGCCCGTGGCGACCGTGAGCGGCAGCCTGGCGGCGCCGGCCACTTCCGCCTCGCCGTTGGTGATCACGCCGCCGGCGACGGTCAACGCCTATGTCACCAACCATCCGCTGACGCCGGTCTATCTGAACGGCGAGGTTGAGGCGGGCGCCGGCCTTCCGGCGGACGTGGCGCTCGCGCCGATCCCCGGCTACGCCTATCAGTACGCTTACGTGAACCGCGTGCCGGTGCTGGTGGAGCCGCAGAGCCGCACGATCGCCTACGTCTATCGCTGATACGGTACAGCGGCCGCGCGGCGAGCGTCTTGTCGCGGGCGATACTTGCCGGCCGGTCTATTTGCCGGTGCGTGAGCCGTGGTGCAATTGGCCCAGGCTGATCCGCCGTCGGACCGGCGGATGCGTGCCGAGAGGCAAGGCCGTGGTCGTCACTTCGACAATGTCGGGCGCGGACACCGAGAGTTTCGCGCCCGTCACCGGGTCGGAAATATAGTTTTGCAGCGGCGCCACGCTCGCCGTGCGGCGCGAGAAGAACCAGGTGGGAAAATGCCAGGGGGAATGCCCGCCCGAGCTGTACAGATTGAAAACGAAAAATTGTGAATCGGGCGTCCAGGCCGCCGATTGAATGCAATAGCCGTTTGCGTGGCTGCTCGAGATGAAATTCTTTCGCAGAACGATGCGTCCTGCGGCGGTCCGCCACACGATGCGGGCTTCGCAGTCATCGGGGAAGGCGAACAACACAAGAGCCGCGACTGTGGCGGATCGCAAGGCTGTCATCGGCGTTCCCCCTTCCAAGAATCGAATGGCCCGCTGCCGGGATTTATCCGATATCCAGCCGGAACGGCTGGCCTTCGAGAGCGACGGCGCCGGGGCCGATGGCTTCGACCGCGCCGATCATGCGGCCATCGCGGCCGAGCAGACGGTCGGCGACGGAGACGATGCGCGCGTTGGGCTGGGCGGTCGGCGAGGCGCGGCGGATGGCGGCCGCGATCTCGCGCTCGTCGCGCTGGGGATTGAGCGCGCAGGCCGCGACATAGGCGCCGGCGGTGGAGCGGCTGATGCCGGCGAAGCAGTGCACAACCATGGGCGCCGCGCGGTCCCAGGCGGTCACGAAATCGATCAGCCGCGCGACGTGCTCGTCGCCGGGGCAGGTGTAGCCGTCCAAGGGCGCGGCGATGTCGTCGACATTGAGGATGAGATGATTGTCGGGCGCGATATGGCGCGGCCGCTGCACGCGGTCGGTCAACCGCAGCAGAGTCACGATATGGCGCGCGCCGGTTTCGTCGACGGTCGCGTGCAGGCGGGCGAGCGAGCAGACGTGGATCATTGCGGTCCTTGTCAGCGATTCTTGCGTCAT
>JARRNI010000771.1:0-2925 GCA_037385125.1 Pseudolabrys sp. | reverse complement strand
AGTCACCGTGGCTCGAAGCTATTTCGGTGATGAAGCAAGACTAGCCGCATCGAGTGGACGATGGCTGGTCCATACAGACCACTTTTCCTTCTTTCAAACTGCCTAATTTGCAGCGCAACCCATTGGGAATTCACGCGCATGGCAGGCATTCACACGATCGTGAACCAATCCGTCGTAACACACGGCATTCGAGGTTTCCTCGACCCTTGTGTCTGAGAGCATACATTAGCAGATTACATGCAGCCGCACTGCGCCACCCGTTGGGGAAAGACAGCAGTGCTCTCGCCTGAATGAAGGGAAATCCGTCGTGTCATATGCACCTAGATCAAGGTCCGCTGCACCTAGATCAAGGTCCGCCAAACGCAAGACAAACCGCCAAACGGCCACGGCCCCGCCGTTTGATCCTGTGGCGTTTTTAGCTACGGCAGGCGTTGGGCGCGACATTTCTAGGTATTCAAAGAAGGAAGTTATTTTCTCGCAAGGCGACGATGCGGATTCGGTTTTCTATGTCAAGAAGGGCAAGGTCAAAGTCGCCGTCCTATCCAAGGACGGAAAGGAAGCCGTTGTCGCACTTTTGGGGCCCGACGAATTTGTCGGTGAAGGATGCTTGCTCGGGCAGCCGAAACGTTTGGCAACAGCGTCCGCGATGACGGAATGCGAAGCGACGCGCGTGCAAAAGAGTGAAATTCAGCGGGTCATCCATGACGAGCCCGCATTTTCGCAAATGTTTGTTGCGCATATTCTGGCGAGAGCCGCCCGGGTCGAAGAAGATTTGGTCGATCAGCTCTTCAACTCCACCGAAAAACGGCTTGCGCGCCTATTATTGCTGTTGGCGAATTTTGGAAAGGAAGGTCGACCGGAACCAATTCTCGCAAATATCAGCCAGGAGATGCTTGCCGAGATGATCGGCACGACGCGGTCACGAGTGAGCCATTTCATGAACAAGTTCCGTAAATTGGGCTTCATTAATTACAACGGACATCTCGAAGTTCATAATTCATTGTTGAGCGTGCTGCTGGCCGACCAGCCGCGCACAGTGAGTCCGGCGAAGTAGCATCTCCCCAAGACGGGCCGTGCTGCGAATTTGCGCCTGAGAGGCATTCGCCATGAAGCGATGTGCGGCAGACCGAGCAAAAGGTGGCCATCTGTCTGTCGACACACGCTTTCCAGAGTGAGCAATATTGAACAGTTGTTTGGCAGAAACAGCCACTTGGATACTGTTCAGCGCTAAATCAAAAGCGTTGGAGAGTATCATGAAAAAGATTCTGCTGGGACTGGTTGTTGGTGGTGTGTTCGGCATTGCGGCACCGGCTAGTGCGCAGGTGTTTTTAGGCACCGACTCCGGCGGCGTGGGCATGCAGCTTGGCCCGGTCGGCGTGGGTGTCGGCCCTGGCTTTTCGGACGATCGTTACTACCATCGCAGGGGCTATGACGCTGACGCCCGTTACGAAGGCGACTGCCGTCTGATACGCTCGCGTGTTGTGACACGCAGTGGACACATGAGGTATCGAACGCGACGCGTGTGCCGCTAATCGATGCCGGTGTACGAATGGATAAGCGGTGGGAATGCTCGTTCATGCCAATTAACCGCCTGATGGTGCTGCTGATTGCCACCACCGTCGTAATGCTGGCGCTTGGCCAGGCGGCCAACGCCAGCCTCCTGATCGAAGTCGATAAATCCACCCAACGCATGACTGTAACGGTCAATGGCAATCGGCTTTACGACTGGCCGGTATCGACTGGTGGAGGCGGCTACGATACGCCTAGCGGAACCTTCAAACCGTTCCGTATGGATATCGACCACACCAGCGACGAGTGGAACGACGCCCCAATGCCCTATTCGATCTTCTTCACGAAAACCGGCGACGCGGTGCACTGCACCTATGAACAACGCCACCTCGGTCGTGCGGTGTCGCATGGCTGTGTGCGCCTGTCGGTAAGGAACGCCGCCACGCTGTGGAAACTGGTAAAACGGGAGAAGATGATCAACACCACGGTGGTGCTAAGGGGCGCGATACCCGGCGGCGTGAGACCGCCGGTAGTGGCGCGCTCCCGGCCGATGCCGCTCGCCGCGGGCCACGAGGATTGACTACCCGCCATGGGGTAAACTCGGCCGCAAAGACACGGCATGTTTTTCTTTGAGCGGCGCGCAGTTCTTTGCTTCTTCCTCCGCCAGCAGTTTCGAAAGCTGAAGCCGCCGCGTTGAGTGCGACGTCTCAGCCAACTGCTTCCTCAATAAAAAAAGATTCTGTTGGTGGATGAATTCCTCCATTGCCATCTCCCTGTACCAAAGAAGCTGCGTCATGTGGACTAATGCAACGGCTACTCAGAATTTGACGAGCAACTCTTCGTTATGACCGCATCGATTGCAGTCGAACATTCTCCGATCGGCGCCGAGCCCTATTGGCTCGATGTGGCTCATCATCATTTCGGCTCCGCAATTCGGGCACCTTCGCCTTTCGATCACCTGCAGCGGGCTAGGAATAAATTGGAATTGAGGCATGAGCTTTTCCTGCTTCAGGCGGGAGCGATACCGTGCTCTCAGCGATTGCCCGCGATGCGACATACTCAGCAGCTATTTCCAGAGAGTCTGGTCAGAATTGACCAGTTTTGAAAAAACTTTCACCAGCGCTGCATCGGGCCTACCGCAGCCTTCATCACAGGGTAGTGAGGCGTGGCCAATGTCGCTTAATGAGCCACGCTGAACGCGCTGTACTCAAAATAGCTCGTCAACCAGGGATTTTCCTCCAGTCATGCATATATCGATGTCGACCAAAGGGGTGCCCAATGCGCACGCACCGGTTTGGACGAAAAATCAAACTTCCTGCGACGATCGCCATCAAGCATCAGATCAGAATGTTGATGGCTCAAGATGAGGTTAAGAAAGCGGAGGCCAAAATTATTGAACAGTCAGCGCGGCGACCT
>JARRNI010000770.1:0-3436 GCA_037385125.1 Pseudolabrys sp. | reverse complement strand
CCGGGCCGCTATCCGATCCAGCGCGGCGAGACCCTGAGCGACGTGATCAAGCGCGCCGGCGGACTCACCAAGCTCGCCTATCCGGAAGGCGCTGTGTTCATGCGCGAGGACCTGCGCAAGAAAGAGCAGGCGCAGATGGACGCCCTGGCGTCACGCCTGCAGGCCGACCTGGCCTCGGCACAGCTCGAGCAGGCGCAATCGGCGCAGGACAACAAGGACAAACTGCAGACCTACGAGATCGGCAAGGCGCTGGTGGCGCAGCTGCGCAGCACCAAGGCGGCCGGGCGCCTGGTGATCGACCTCAACGCCATCCTGTCGGGCAAGAGCCAGTCGCGCAACGTGAGCAAGGACGGCGAGGTTTACCTCAACGGCCCGGTGAACCAGGACGTGGTGCTGAAGAACGGCGACAAGCTGTACATTCCCCAGAAGCCGCAGTCGGTCACGGTCATCGGCGAAGTCCACTACCCGACTTCCCACCTGTACCATCCCGGCTGGAGCCGCGACAACTATATTGAACACAGCGGCGGCCTGACCTACAAAGCCGACAAGAAACGGATCTACGTCGTGCGCGCCAACGGCTCGGTGATTGCCAGCAAGGGTTCCTGGTGGACGCTGGACCGCCAACGGCTCGGTGATTGCCAGCAAGGGTTCCTGGTGGACGCTGGACCCGGAGGAGACCGATATCCGCCCGGGCGACACCATCGTCGTGCCGCTCAACGCCGAGCGCATCCGGCCGCTGACCTTGTGGACCAACGTGACGCAGATCTTGTATCACGTCGGCGTGGCGGTAGCCGCATTCAACTCCGCGGGCATCTTCTGAGGCAGCATGGCATGAACGACGAATCGCGAAAATCGACCGACGTTTCGTCGCCACCGCAGCCGCAAGTGCCACCGCAGGGCTATTTCATCGCGGTACCGCAGCCTCCCTACGAAGAGGACGAAATCACCTTGCGCGACTACTGGAACGTAGTCATGCGCTACAAATGGATGATATTGGCCATTGTGCTGGTATGTACCGGCGGCGCGACTGGGTACGCATTCATGGCCACGCCGATCTACGAGGCATCAGTGCTCATGGCGCCGGTAAAGAACGACGAAGACAAGGGCGCGCTTTCCAGTCTCGCGGCCCAGTATGGCGGACTCGCGTCCATGGTGGGGATCAACCTGGGTGGTGGAGGCAGTTCCTCGGACGAGGCGATCGCAACGCTCAAGTCGCGGGCTTTCACTGATCAGTTCATCAAAGACCACAATCTTCTGCCGGTCCTGTTCGCCAGCAAGTGGAACCCTGATACCAAGACCTGGAACGTCGACAATCCTGACGATGTGCCGACCATGGGTGACGCCTACAAACTGTTCGACAAAAAAATTCGGCGAGTAATCGAGAACAAGCAGAGCGGTTTGGTAACGCTTGAAATAGATTGGAAAAATCGTGAACAGGCGGCTTCCTGGGCGAACGACCTTGTGCAACGGTTAAACCAGCGTATGAGGGCGCGGGCTATCCACGAAGCGAGGAAGAGTATCGACTATTTGAAGCAGGAGTTGGGAAAAACCAGTGTGGTGGATCTTCAGCAGGGGATTAATCGGCTAATAGAGACGCAGATCAAGAAGATCACGTTGGCAAGCGTCCGCGATCAATATTCGTTCCGAATCATAGATCCAGCAGTTACCCCGGATCGAACGGCATACGTATGGCCTCGTAAAGGTCTGCTGGTCGTATTGAGCATCGTAATTGGATTAATTGCAGGGATCTTTGTAGCTTTTCTGGCTAATGCGGCCCGCGCTGGTGGACAACAAGGATGATGGATGGTTCCGCCCAGTCTGTTCGCGTGTGACTCCATATACCTCAATCGCATCCATGATTTTAACGCCAAAGCGCGGATGCCAGAGGGTTCCGTGTGATCAAGGATGCATTGCAGTACATGGTGGGCAAGATGGTTCCTGGCTTGGCCGGCCTGTTGTTCGTCGTTGTATTCGTGCGTATCGTAGGTGAGGATAATTACGGTCGTTTTGCGCTGATTTTTTCGGTTGGTAACGCGGCGGGCGCGCTAGCGGCTGGTTGGTTGAATCAAGCGCAGCTTCGTTACTACACGAAGTTCAAGGGCTCAGCGTGGTTGTATCGTGGAACTCTTCGGCGAGGCCTTATTTTCTCTGTCGCGGCGGTATGGGTGGTGACGTCGTGCGTTCTGGCCTACGCCGGCGTCGAGAGATCGGCAGAGATTTTTCGGTTTGCCCTCCTTGCGGGGCTATTGGCAACTGCAATGGTGCTGCACAGCATCTTGGTGACTTTGTTTCAAGCCAAAATCAAGCCTCACCAAGTTGTTGTTGTAGAGTTTTTTCGCGCGGTATTAAGTGTACTGCTGCCGCTATTGCTTCTGGTGGCCTGGGGGCAGAACTACACGTCTCTTGTGGCCGGGGTCGCGCTGTCCTTCCTGGTTCCGGTTGTGCTGTTCCAGGGCCGTGCATGGCCGGTCGACGACGGACAGACCTATAGTGACCGGGACGAAATCTTAAAGAAATTCTGGTCGTTCGGATGGCCCCTGTCTCTTTGGTTGGCCTGTATGATGTCGTTTCAGGTTGTCGATCGATACTTGATCCAGCACTTCTACGGATTCAATCAGACCGGAACCTATGCCGGACTCTATGATCTCCTTATCAGGTTTTATTCGTTGGTATTCTTTCCCGTGACCATGGCCGTTCATCCGCGCGTGATGGCTGCATGGAATGCAGGCGACAAGCCTGAGTACGTGCGTACGCTTCGGTTCGCTTTGTCCATACAAATTGGATTTTTCCTTCTCGTGCTCCTGATTCTGGGGTTCGTGGACGTGGCGCCCGTACTCCAATGGGCGATTCCGGGTATGGTGGCAGCCGATCGAACTCTTGTTGTCCTTTGGAGATGCTCGGTGCCACTCGCGGTATCTTGGGGGCAATTATTATTGCACTGTTGGTCAACGTGGCCGTTAACTACTATGGCTTGCCTCGCTACGGCCTGCTGGCCGCCGCTTTGGCCAACGTGTTCGGTGCTTTGGTATATATTGGGCTCTGCACGGGGCAAATTTATTTCAACCGGGCCGCCTTACGCGCGGGATGAGAGGTAGGAAGGGCGCGCGCGTGCGGCGCGAGGCGTCGCCCGTTCGGTGCCTTGGTGTGGCGATGGCTTAGGGAGATACAGCCGGTTCTGATTTCGGGAGCGGCTGCGCTTATGCTCAGCAATACATATTCCGCAAATACACTGGTGGCCGCAGCAGTATTGGTTGTCGTGGCTCTTGTGGCGCGAGCGATGGGTCGTGGCTGGTGGGCCCCCGCGCCTTTCTTCGCGTTGTGCTGGACAGCATTCGTCTGGGTTCCGCTGATGCTTGCGCCTGAGTACCCGGTGAGTCCCCTGGCTGTGCTCTGGGTTGTCGCGGCGGTGGTGGCAGTCGTTGCGGGTGCTTGGATG
>JARRNI010000769.1:0-5415 GCA_037385125.1 Pseudolabrys sp. | reverse complement strand
TTCGCGCTCGGCGGCTACGCCATGGGCATGTATCTGATGCGCCAGATCGGCACCCGCGGCGTCTACGCCAACCCGATCCTGCCCGACTTCATGGTGTTTCTGAACTGGCACCATCTGCCGGTCTATTGGTACGGCTTCAACTGGTTCATCGTCGCCGCGGTGATGATCCTGCTGGTGCCCGGCCTGCTCGCCTTCGTGTTCGGCTGGTTCGCCTTCAGGAGCCGCGTCACCGGCGTCTATCTCTCCATCATCACGCAGGCCATGACTTACGCGCTGATGCTGGCCTTCTTCCGCAACAATCTCGGCTTCGGCGGCAACAACGGCCTGACCGACTTCAAGGACATCCTCGGCTTCAATGTCCAGTTGGACTCGACGCGCAACGCGCTGCTGGTGATTTCGTGCATCGCGCTCGCGCTCGGCTTCCTGATTTGCCGCGCCATCGTCACCTCCAAGTTCGGCAAGGTGCTGGTGGCGATCCGCGACGCGGAATCGCGCACGCGCTTTCTCGGCTACCGGGTGGAGAACTACAAGTTGTTCGTGTTCGTGCTGTCGGCCTGCATGGCGGGCGTCGCCGGCGCGCTCTACGTGCCGCAGATCGGCATCATCAATCCAAGCGAATTTGCGCCCGCCAATTCCATCGAGGCGGTGATCTGGGTGGCGGTCGGCGGTCGCGGCACGCTGACCGGCGCCGTGCTCGGCGCCATCCTGGTCAACTACGGCAAGACGCTGTTCACCAGCGGGGCGTTGGCGCCCTATTGGCTGTTCGTGCTGGGCGGCCTGTTCATCGCGGTGACGCTGCTCTTGCCGCGCGGCATCGTCGGCACCGTCAAATACGGCCTCGGCCTGCGCGCCGACAAGAAGTCGGCGGCGGCCGAGCAGGGCGTCGACATCGACACGGCGCCGCAAGCCGCCGCGCCCCGCGCCGCGGAGTAGAAACCATGACCGGGCCGCAGACCCCGCACACCACCTCCGCGTTGCTCTATCTCAACGGCGTCACCGTCTCGTTCGACGGCTTCAAGGCGCTCAACGAGCTGTCCTTCGTGATCGAGCCGGGCGAGATGCGCGCCATTATCGGGCCGAATGGCGCCGGCAAGACCACCATGATGGACGTGGTCACCGGCAAGACTCGGCCTGACGACGGCGACGTGTACTTCCAGGAAGGCGGCTACGATCTCTCCAAGCTCGATGAGACCGAGATCGCCGCGCTCGGCATCGGCCGCAAGTTCCAGAAGCCGACGGTGTTCGAGATGCACACGGTGGAGGACAATCTGCTGCTGGCGCTCGAGAACGACCGCAGTGTGCGCGCGACCCTGCTGTGGGAAAATTCGGCGCCGCAAAAGGCGCGGATCGATGAAATCCTGAAGACCATCCGTCTTTCGTCGGTGCGCGCGCGTGTCGCCGGCAGTCTGTCGCACGGACAGAAACAATGGCTGGAGATCGGCATGCTGCTGGCGCAGGAGCCCAAACTTCTGCTGGTCGACGAGCCGGTGGCCGGCATGACCGACACCGAGACCATGCAGACCGCCGAGCTGCTCAAGCAGATCAACCGCGACCGCACAGTGGTGGTGGTGGAGCATGACATGGCCTTCGTGCGCGAGTTGGGGGTCAAGGTGACCTGCTTGCACGAGGGTTCGGTGCTGGCGGAAGGCTCGATCGATCAGGTGTCGCAGAACGAGCGCGTCATTGAAGTCTATTTAGGGCGCTGACCATGCTGGACGTAGCCGACATCGATTTGCACTACGGCGCTGCCCAGGCGCTGCGCGGCATTTCGCTCAAGGCCGAGCCCGGCAAGGTCACCTGCGTGCTCGGCCGCAACGGCGTCGGCAAGACCAGCCTGCTGCGCGCCATCGTTGGCCAGCATGCGGTGAGCGCGGGTGCCATCAATTTCGAAGGTAAGGACATCACGCGCCTGTCCACGGTCGATCGCGCGCGCAGCGGCATCGCCATCGTGCCGCAGGGGCGCGAAATCTTCCCATTGCTCACGGTCGACGAGAACCTTCAGACCGGCTTTGCGCCGCTGCCGCGCGACCAGCGCAGCGTGCCCGACGACGTGTTCTCGCTTTTTCCGGTGCTGGGTGACATGCTCAGGCGGCGCGGCGGCGATCTCTCCGGCGGCCAGCAGCAGCAACTGGCCATCGGCCGCGCGCTGGTGATGCGCCCGCGACTGTTGCTGCTCGACGAGCCGACCGAGGGCCGACCGAGGGCATCCAGCCCTCCATCATCAAGGACATCGGCCGCGCCATTTCCTATCTGCGCTCGCTCGGCCAGATGGCCATCGTGCTGGTCGAGCAGTATCTCGACTTCGCGCAGGAACTCGGCGATCATTTCGCCGTCATGGACCGCGGGTCCATCGTCTATACCTGCGATCGCGCCGGCATGGAGGAGGGCGCCCTGAAGAGCGCGATGGCGATATGATACCGGCCCATCCACAAGTACGGTGTCGTCCCCCGCCAACGGGTCCGCGCGGAGCGCGGCCCGATGACAGGCTCCGGCGGGGGACCTAATATCCCGCAGCCTCTCGTTTCGATCGAAAAGTTCGTGTTTACTGGATGCCCCGCCTTCGCGGGGCATGATAGCCGGGGGTTGGGCCGTGCTGGCACCAAACGATAGCGCGCACATCTTCGCCGCCAACCGCGCGACGGGCACCATCACGCTCACCGTCGCGGCGGACGGCGCGCGCACCCGGCGCGTTCGCGTGCAGGAAGCGGGCTTCCTGCGCGTGCGCTTTCCCAACACGGCGGACGACGTGCTGGAAGCGGTGATTGTCAACACCGGCGGCGGCATGACCGGCGGCGACCGCTTCGCGATCGAGATGACGGTGGGGGCGGGGGCGCGGCTCACCGCCGCCACCGCGGCAGCGGAGAAGATCTACCGCTCCACCGGCCCGGACGCCGAAATGGATGTGCGGCTCGACGTGCATGCCGGCGGCAGGCTCGCTTGGCTGCCGCAGGAAACCATTCTGTTCGACCGCGCGCGGCTGTCTCGCCGCATCGAGATCGATCTCGCCGACGGCGCTTCGCTCACGATGGCGGAAGCGGTGGTGTTCGGCCGCGCTGCCATGGGCGAGGCGATGAGCCAGGGCTTCTTCGCCGACCGCTGGCGGCTGCGCCGCGACGGCCGCTTGGTGTTCGCCGACGGCATCCGCCTCGACGGCGCTATCGCGGACAAGCTTGGGCAGCCCGCCGTCGCGGCCGGCGGCATCGCACTCGCCACCGTGCTGGTCGCGCCGGCCGAAGAGCAAGCCACCGCCGCCGTGCGCGCGCTGGCAAGCGAATTCCTCGGCGAGGTCGGCATCTCTGCCTGGAACGGCATCGCGCTGGCGCGGCTGGTCGCGCGCGACGGCGCCGCCCTACGCCACGATCTCATCGCCGTGTTGAGCGCGCTGGGCGCGAGCGTACCGCGGCTCTGGCTACAATAGTCAAAGGAAGTTGCCGGGATGAATCTGTCGCCACGCGAAAAAGACAAACTGATGATTTCCGTCGCCGCCATGGTGGCGCGCCGCCGCCTCGAGCGCGGCGTCAAGCTCAATCATCCGGAGGCGGTAGCGCTGATCACCGACTTCATCCTGGAAGGCGCGCGCGACGGCAGGTCGGTGGCCGAGCTGATGGAGGCCGGCGCGCATGTGCTCAGCCGCGCCCAGGTGATGGAGGGCATTGCCGAGATGATCCACGACATCCAGGTCGAGGCGACTTTTCCCGACGGCTCCAAGCTCGTCACCGTGCACGATCCGATCAGATGATCCAATATGAGGCTCCCAATGCTGACGCAGCTCTTCAACGACAAGGCAGATTGCATGCGCACCAAACTGATCGGACTCTACGCCGTTCTCGTCGCGGCAAATGTCGCGGCTTGGCTCTGGGCTTTGGTGGCGTTTCACGGACATCCACTGCTGCTCGGCACCGCCTTTCTCGCCTATAGTTTCGGGCTGCGTCACGCCTTCGACGCCGACCACATTGCTGCGATCGACAACGTGACGCGCAAGCTGATCCAGGAGGGTCGCCGGCCCATTGCGGTCGGCTTCTTCTTCTCGCTCGGCCATTCCACCATCGTGGTCGGTCTTGCGGTCGCCATCGCGCTGACCACGGCAGCGCTGCAAAGCCACTTCGACGCCTTCAAGGACATCAGCGGCATGATCGGAACGTCGGTCTCCGCAATGTTCCTGTTCGCGATCGCCGCGGCCCCTCGGTTTTGACACCGCGACCGAGGTTGGCCTGCTCGGCATTTCGGCGGCGCAGGCGTCGCAGGGCCTGTCGATCTGGTCGATCCTGGTGTTTCCGGCACTGTTCACTGCCGGCATGTTGCTCATGGATACGACCGACAGCACTTTGATGGTCGGCGCGTACGGGTGGGCGTTCGTCAACCCGATCCGCAAACTCTATTACAATATGACCATCACTTTCGTCTCCGTGGTGGCGGCGCTGGTGATCGGCGGCATCGAGGCGCTCGGGCTGATCGGCGACAAGCTGGCGCTGCAAGGGCCGTTCTGGGACTTCATCGGCTTGCTGAGCGATAATTTCGGCGTCGTCGGTTACGCCATCGTTGCCTTCTTCATCGCCAGTTGGATCGTGTCCTTCCTCGTTTACAAGGCCAAGGGCTACGACCGCCTGGAGGCCTCCGCATGATCCCCGGCGAGATGTTCATCGAAGACGGCGAAATCGAGCTCAACAAAGGCCGCCGGACCGCGACGCTGACCGTGTCCAACAGTGGCGACCGGCCGATCCAGGTCGGCTCGCACTACCACTTCTTCGAGACCAACCCGGCGCTCAAGTTCGAGCGCCGCAAGGCGCGCGGCATGCGGCTCGACATTCCGGCCGGCACCGCGGTGCGCTTCGAGCCGGGCCAGACGCGCGAGGTCCATCTGGTCGCGCTCGCCGGCAAGCGCACCGTCTACGGCTTCCGTCAGAGCGTGATGGGCAAGCTTTAGAAAAGGGTAGGGCCGATGAAGCAGAGCTACACGGGCGGCTGCCAATGCGGCAAGGTGCACTATCAGGTCGATCTCAACTTGAGCAATCCGGTCATCGCCTGCAACTGCTCGCGCTGCCGCCGGCTCGGCTCGCTGTTCGCCTTCGCGCGCGGCACGCGGCCGGTCGACGGCGCCGACGTGGTGGCGATCACCACGCGCTGCCTCGACGGCGTCGAACCGAATGCGTTGACGGTGAAGCAGGTGGACGTAGCCAGTCTATGATCGGCAATCGGTCCGCCAAAAGCCATAACGGGCGGACCGTCGTCCGCCCGTCGCAAGCTCTCGGATCCCTACCCGGCGCGGGCGCGAACCCGCAGCGCGGATACCAGCTATTGAGAGCCAGGGCCGGCAGCCATGGACCACGAATGCAGCGAACTGCATCCACGTCCCATGACCGCTCCGGTCATGGCGGTTCATCCGTGTCCGGCAGAGCCAGAGATGGATGACCTGTC
>JARRNI010000768.1:0-2733 GCA_037385125.1 Pseudolabrys sp. | reverse complement strand
CGAAGGAGCCGACGATGGCCGAAGCCGTTCAAAAGATTCAGGATGCGCTGGATGCGCGCTTCGGGGAGCGCTTCGCCGTCGACGAAACGCTGCCCGGGCTCGACGCATTGGCTCGTCTTGCCGCGCGCCGTGTTTGCCGGCGCTACCTGCCGCGCGAAGTCCCGGCGGAACTGCTGCGGCTTCTGTGCGCCTGCGCGCTCAGCGCGCCGTCGAAGAGCGACCTGCAGCAGGCCGACATCGTTGTCGTGCGCGACGGCGAGCGGCGCAGGCGGATCGCCGCACTCATGCCGTCGATGCCGTGGCTCGTCGGGGCGCCGGTGTTCCTGGTCTTCCTCGCCAACGGCCGCCGCCTGCCGCAAGTTTCCGCACTGCGCGGCAAGCCGTTTCCCAACGACTATCTCGACCTGTTCTTCAACGCGACGGTGGATGCGGCGATCGTGCTCGCCACCTTCCTGCGTGCGGCGGACGCGGTCGGGCTCGGCTGCTGCCCGATCAGCGTGATCCGCGATCACGCGCGCGCCATCGCCGAGTTGCTGGCGTTGCCGGAGAAGGTGGTGCCGGTGTCGGGCATGACGGTCGGCTGGCCGGCGGACGAGGGCGCGCTGTCGCCGCGGCTTTCGCTGGCGACCACGCTGCATGAGGAGCGCTTCGATGAAGGCGACCTCGCCGCGCAGGTCGAGGCTTACGACCGCCGGCGCGCGGCGACGCGTCCCTACCGCGGTCAGCGCGACATCGAACGCTTTGGCGCCGCGGACTTCTATGGATGGTCGGAGGACAAGGCGCGGCAATACGCCGTGCCGCAGCGCGCCGATTTCGGCGCCTTCGTGCGCGCGCAAGGCTTCCATCTCGACTGAGATGTCGGCGAGCGAACCCATCGCGCTCACCTCAGGTCCGATGCGTAGTGCAGGGTGTCGGTGCGGCACAGCGACAGCCGCCATTCCGCCGGCCGTCCGTCGGCGGCGATCGCGGTGCGGTCGACCGACAAGAGCGGCGCGCCCGCCACCAGGCCGAGATGCTTGGCTTCGCGCTTTCCCGCCGCCACGGCTTTGAGCTTCTCGGACGCGCGGACGATGGTAACGCCGAAGTCGGAGCGGTAGAGCTCGTAGAGATTGTTGGGCAGAGCGCGCTTCTCGATCGCCGGGAACAGCGCGCGCGGCAGCGCGATGCGCTCGAAGATGCAGACTTTGCCGGCGAGCGAGCGCAGGCGCTCGATGCGCACGATGCGCGTGCCCGGACGCAGGTCGAGCGCGGCGGCCGCGGGGGCATCGGCGGCGTCGGCTTCGACGCCGAGAATCTGGCTCTCGGGAAACTCGCTCTTGCCGCTGTCGGGGAGGAGCTTGAAGAACTGGAACAGAATGCGCGCCTCGTCGTGCAGCGCGACGAAGGTACCCTTGCCCTGGCGGCGCACCACGAAGCGTTCCGCCTCCAGCTCGTCGAGTGCCTTGCGCACGGTGCCCTGCGAGACGCCGAGATCGGCGGCGAGCTCGGACTCGCTCGGCAGCGCGGCGCCCGGCTTCCATTCGCCGTCGACGATGCGCTTGACCAGCAGATCGCGCGCCTGCCGGTAGAGCGGGCGGAATCCGAGCGGCTCGCGGCTTTCCGCGCGCGCCATCCCCGGCTCCGTGCGCGGCTGGTCCATGCTCGCTCCCTCACATCCGGCGTGTCCGCGTTGACTCTTCTCTTTTATGTCTTATAGAAGACTGGCGCAAGCCGGAGACGAAGGGGAGGAGTCATGGGCGTTCCGCAACTGCTGGTGCACGACAAGAAGGACACCGTCGGCGTGGTCGCGGTCGAGGGCCTCAAGGCTGGCACCGACATGCTGTGCGTGGTCACGGCCGACGACTCGTCGTTCAACCTCAAGTCCAAGATGGACGTGCCGGTCGGGCACAAGATCGCCCTCGTCGACATCAAGAAGGGCGACACCGTGATCAAATACGGCCAGGACATCGGCAAGGCGGTGGCCGACATCGCCAAGGGCGAGCACGTGCACGTGCACAATCTCAAGACCAAGCGGTGGTGAGCGTCATGGCGAAAGGCAACGGCAAGTCGAACATGAAATTCATGGGCTGGCGGCGCGAGAACGGCCGCGTCGGCGTGCGCAATCACGTGGTTATTCTGCCGCTCGACGATATTTCCAACGCCTGCCTATGGCCGCCTGCAGTTCGGCGAGGACCTCGACCTGTTCTTCCGCACCATCATCGGCACCGGCGCCAATCCCAACGTGGCCGCGGTGGTGGTGATCGGCATCGAGGAAGGCTGGACCAAGCGCGTGGTCGACGGCATCGCCAAGACCGGCAAGCCGGTGACCGGCTTCGGCATCGAATTGCACGGCGACATCGATACCGTCGCGCGTGCCGCGCGCCAAGCCAAGGAATATGTGCAATGGGCGTCCGAATTGCAGCGCGAGGAATGCGACATCTCGGAGCTGTGGGTGTCGACCAAGTGCGGTGAGAGCGACACCACCACCGGTCTCGCCTCCTGCCCGACCGTCGGCAACATGTATGACAAGCTGATCCCCAAGGGGCTGACCGGCGTGTTCGCCGAGACCTCGGAGATCACCGGCGCCGAGCATATCGCCAAGGCGCGCGCCATCTCGCCGGAGATCGGCGAGAAATGGATGAAGACCTGGCAGGCCTATGAGGACGACGTCATCCAGGCGCACAAGACCAACGATCTCTCGGAATCGCAGCCGACCAAGGGCAACATCGCCGGCGGGCTGACCACCATCGAGGA
>JARRNI010000767.1:0-3983 GCA_037385125.1 Pseudolabrys sp. | reverse complement strand
ACGGTCACGATGTGCGCGTACATGGTCTGCGCCGCCATCACCCGCTCGCCGCGCAGGATCGCCTGCACCACGCGGTCGTGCTCGAGATGCGACTTGGCGAGACGGCCGCGAATGCGGAACTGAGCGCGGCGGAACGGCCGCACGCGCGCCCGCGTCATCAATGTCAATTCGGCCAGATAGCTGTTGTGCGCGCCCGCATAGATGGTGGCGTGGAAGGCCTCGTTGATCTCGTGATAGCGCTGCGGATCGCCGCTCTGGATCAGCAGGCGCAGCTTCTCGTGCATCGCTTCCATCGCGCCGCGCTCCGGCGCCATCATGCGCTCGGCGGCGTAGCCCGCGCACAGCGCCTCCAGTTCGGCCATCACTTCGAACATGCCGATCAGCGTTGCTTGGCTCGGCCGCGCCACCACCGCGCCGCGATGCGCGCGCACCTCGACCAACCCGCTCGCCGCCAGCATGCGGATCGCCTCCCGCACCGGCGTGCGCGAGACGCCGAAGCGGCGCGCCAGCTCGATCTCGTCGAGCGCGGCGCCAGGCGCGAGCTGGCCGCGCACGATCTCGTCGGCCAGTTGCAGCCGCAAGCTTTCGGCGCGCGTCAGCCCCGGCGCCGGAACGTTTGACTCTTCGGCCGCCGGCGATACCAGGCTCATGACATCGCCTCGCGCGGAACTTCCATCAGGCCGACTCCACCAGGCTGACATGGGCAGCGACCACGCGCCAGCCCTGCGGAAACTTGACCCAGGTCTGCATCTGGCGGCCGATCTTGCCCGGTGTCGCGGGACGTTCGAACAGGGTCGAAGCGACCGCGAATTCGCGGCCATAAGTGGTGATGACGGTCCGCGACAGCGTGCGGCCGAGGCCAGCCGGCGAGCGCGCGGCGCGGAAGGCCGCGATCTCGCTATATCCGTAAAGGTTTTCATTGGCGCCATAACGGATGGTGCGCGCATCGTCGTGAAACAGCGCATCGAGCGTCGCGACGTCGTTTTCCGCCAGGGCTTTTTCGTAACTTTCGACGGCTTCCCGCACCTCAGCCACGACCTCCGGCAGGTCGATATCCATTCGTCTCTCTCCCTAGAGGTGCGGTCTTAGCGCCGCCGCCACGTTCATCTGCTCCAGCGCGTGCGCGATGCGCAAGACGATGTCTTCGCGCCAGGGCGCGGCAATGATCTGCACGCCGATCGGCAGCGGCTGCAAGGGCACCGGCACGGCGGCGACCGGCAGGCCGATGAACGAGATCGGTTGGGTGTAGATGCCGACATTCGGCCGCAGCGGCATTTCCACGCCGTCGAGCACGAAACTCTGCTGCCCGAGCTTGGGCGCGGTGCACGGCGTCGCCGGGGCGAGGATGGCATCGTAACGATCGAACAACTTCAATACCTGGTCGCGATACCAGCGGCGAAAAATCTGCGCCTTGTTGACCAGCGCGGCCGGCACCATAGCGCCGGCGATCAGGCGGTCGCGCACCGCCGGGTCGAAATCGTTCGCCTGTTTGCGCAGGCGGTCGAGATGCAGGCTCGCGCCTTCGGTGGCGGTGACGACATAGGCCGCGGCGCGGGCCCGCGCGGCTTGCGCGATCTCGACCTCGTCGCGCGCGTCGAGCGCCTTGGCCACGCGATCAAGCGCCTGCAGCGCCTCGGGAAAGGCGCCCCGGCGGAAATAGCCGCCGGCGACGGCGATGCGCAGATCGTTGAGGCCGCGCTCGATGAGCGCCGCGGTCTGCTCGCCGGGTTTCTGCGCGCAGGCCCGATCGTCGGCGTCCGGGCCCTGCATGGCGTCGTAGGAAAGCGCCAAATCACGCGCTGTGCGCGCGAACGGGCCGAGATGGTCGAGGCTCGCGACGAAAGGAAAAGTGCGCGTGCGCGGGAGGCGGCCATAGGTCGGCTTCAGACCGAAAATGCCGCAGAGCGAGGACGGCACTCGGATCGAGCCGTTGGTGTCGGAGCCAAGCGCCAGCGGCACCAGGCCGCCCGCCACCGCGCCGCCCGAGCCGCCGGAGGAGCCGCCGGTCATTCGCGTCAGGTCGTGTGGATTGCGCGAAGGCCCGTCGTGCACATTCTCGCCGGTGAAGTCGTAGGCGTATTCGCCCATGTTGAGCGCGCCCACCAGCACGGCGCCGGCCGCCTCCAGCCGCTCGATCAGGGCCGAGTCACGCTTGGCCGGCGCATAGCCGTGATTGATCTTGGAGCCGGCGACGGTCACGACGCCGGCGATATCGAAATATCGAACAGGTTCTTCACCGCGAAGGGCACGCCGGCGAGCGGCAGTTTCGCCTTGTCGGGCGCGGCGTCGATCGCCTCCGCCTTTTTGCGCGCGCGTTCCGCCGTCACCGCGGTGAAGGCGTTGAGCGTCGGATTGAGCTTGTCGATGCGGGCGAGCGTGTCCGCGATCACCGCGGTGGCGCTCACCCGCCCCGCCGCCACATCACGCGCGACCTCGTCCGAGCTCGACCATGCTCCCTCGCCCACCACGACGTCAGGCCTTGAAGACCGGCGCGGGCTCGGCATCGTCCGGCAGCTTGAATTCCTCAACCATCGCGGCGTGCCGCAACGTGACCTCGAGATTGGCCTTCACTGCCGGCTTCCAGGCCTCTTCCAGCGGCAGGCCGAGCGCCGCGGCGGCGGCCACGATAAAGTCGTCCGGCGCCACCATCAGTGCCCCGCCATATGGCGGCCGATCTCGGTGAGATCGGCCTGGGCCGCCGGCGCCTCGTAGACCAGCTTCCCGTTGAACATGACCACGATGCGGTCGGCAAGCTCAAGCAGCTCGTCGAGGTCCTCGCTTACCAGCAGCACCGCCGCACCGCGGTTGCGTGCCGCCATGATCTGCGCGTGAATGTCGGCGACCGCGGCGAAGTCGAGGCCGAACACCGGATTGGCGGCGACCAGCACGTCCACCTCGCCCGACAATTCGCGCGCCAGCACCGCGCGCTGTACATTGCCGCCCGATAGGGTGGCGATGGGCGCGTCCGGCGACGACGTCTTCACCCGGTAGCGAGCGATCAGCTCCTCGGCGGCGCGCCGGAAGGCGCCGTGGCGCAGCCACGGTCCCACCGCATAGGGCGCCTGGTCGAAGCGGCGGAATGCCATATTGTCCGCGACGCTCATGCGCGGGACGCAGGCGTTGCGCAACGGCTCTTCTGGCAGCATCGACAGCTTATGACGCAACATCTCCGCGCGCCGCGCGTGATAGGCCTCGCCATGCACCAGCATCGCGCCGGCGGTCGGATCGCGCTGGCCGCCCAACACCTGCACCAGCTCGCTCTGGCCGTTGCCCGAGACGCCGGCGATGCCGACAATCTCGCCCGCGCGCACCGTTAGCGTCACGCCGTTCACGGCCGGCAAGCCCTCGTCGTCATCGGCCGCAAGGTCGCGCACCTCCAGGCAGACGGCGCCGGCGGGAGTTGCCGAGCGGCCGGCCATGCCATGGATCTCCTGATCGCCCACCATCATCTTCGCCATCGCATCCGGCGTAAGGCCGGCGACCGGGCCGCCGCCGACAAGCTTGCCCCGGCGCAGTACCGACACCTCGTCGGCGAAGGCCATGACCTCGCGGAACTTGTGGGTGATGATCAGCACGGTGATGCGGTCGGCGTGGGCCATGTCGCGGACCATGCCGAGGATCTCGTCGGCCTCATTGGGAGTGAGTACCGAGGTCGGCTCGTCGAGGATGAGGAAGCGGCTCTCGAGATAGAGCTGCTTGAGGATTTCGGCCTTCTGCTTCTCACCGGCCGCGAGCGTACCAACCGGCGTATCGACCGGCACGGTAAACGGCATGGTGGCGAGGAATTCGCCGAATCGCTTGCGCTCGGCGCGCCAGTCAATCATCGCCGGCACGTCGGCGCGCGCCATCACCATGTTCTCCAGCACGGTCATGTGCGGCACCAGCGTGAAATGCTGATAGACAATGCCGAGCCCGAGCGCGTGCGCCTGGCGGGGGGAGGCGACCTCGACTTCGCGCCCGGCCACCATGACGCTGCCCTGGTC
>JARRNI010000766.1:0-3424 GCA_037385125.1 Pseudolabrys sp. | reverse complement strand
CACGCTGCTAGTCTCGTTCATGGCGTATCGCTCTCCTTGAGAGGTTCTGGCAGGCTAGACACCCGCCTCGATACGCCGCCTATCTCACTTCGTCATCACCCACTTTCCCGCATAGCTCGCGTTCGACGTATCCGACATTCACGCCGCCATCGAGGACCATCTCGCCAATGTCATGCAGCGCAAGGTGGTGCTGCTGGCGCCGGCGCGCGAGGCAACAACCGGCTCGGGCGGCCAGCGCGCCGGCGAGCCGGTTCCGCCGCCGGTGCTCACCGCCGCGAGTGGGGAGGCGTCCAAACACGACCGCGCCACCGGCGTGACGGTGACCGCCGACAACGGCGAAGTGTGGCTGGTGCGCTTAGTGTCGCCGCGCGCACCGGAATTTGGCGTGGTCGCCGTCAATTTCGGGCGCGAGTCGCCGCAGCGCGCGGGCGAATTGCGCGAGCGCGTCGACGCCGTGCTGGCCGACGCCACCGCCACGCTCGAGCGGCTCGGGATCGCGCGCGCCATCAGCGAGGCGCGCATGCGCGCGCAGACCGACCGGCTGCGCGAGGCGCTGATCGGATCGGTCAGCCACGAGCTGCGCACGCCGCTCGCCTCCATCCTGGGCGCCGCCACCGTGCTAAGCGAAGCACCGGCGCTGGCCGGCGACAAGAAGCTCAAGGCGCTCGCCAACGACGTGCGCGACGAGGCCGAGCGCCTCAACAACGACATCCAGAACCTGCTCGACGCCACCCGCATCTCGAGCGACGGCATCACGCCGCGCATTGAATGGGCGGACCCGGAAGATATCGTCAATTCCGCGCTCGCGCGCTGTCGCACCCGGCTCGCCGGCCGCCGCCTCTCGCTCGACCTGGCCGGCGATCTGCCGCTGATCCATGTCGATCCGGTGCTCGTGCAGCAGGCGCTGGTGCAGATCGTCGACAACGCGGTGAAATACTCCGCCCTCGGCTCGGCGATCACGCTCTCCGCCCGCGCCCGCGAGGACCGACTGGTGATCGGCATCGGCGACCAGGGTGCCGGCATCACCGCCGAGGAGCAGTCGCGCATCTGGGAGCGTTTTGCGCGCGGCGAACGCCACCTCGGCCTGTGGATCGCCAATGCCTTCATCGCCGCCAATGGCGGCACCATCAGCGCCGCCAGCGAAGGCCACGGCCGGGGCGCCACGGTGACGATCGAACTGCCGGTGGCGCAAGCCGCCGTCCCGCAACTGGAAACCGACTCCGATGACTGAAGCTTCCCCGAACGTCCTCATCGTCGACGACGAAAACCAGATCCGCCGCTTCCTGCGCGCGGGCTTTGAGCTCAACGGCTTCACGGTGCACGAGGCCGCGTCCGGCAACGAGGCGATCCGCACCGCCACGCTGCGGCCGCTCGACCTGGTGATCGTCGATCTCGGCCTGCCCGACATGGACGGTGCTGAGGTAGTCGAGCGCATTCGCTCCTGGTCGAGCGTGCCGATCATCGTCCTGTCGGTGCGCGCGGCCGAGGCCGAGAAGGTGCGCCTGCTCGAGGCCGGAGCTGACGACTACGTGGTTAAACCGTTCGGCATGGCGGAGGTGATGGCGCGGGTGCGAGTGGCGCTCAGGCGGCAGCTGCGCGCGGCAGGCGGCGAGCCCATGGTCAAAATCGGGCCGCTCACCGTCGACTTCGCCACCCGTGCCGTGCTGCTCAACGGCAGCCGGCTGGCGCTGACGCCCAAGGAATACCGGCTGCTGCAGGTGCTGGCGCAGCATGCGGGCAACGTGGTCACGCATCAGCACCTCCTGAAGGAGGTCTGGGGCACGACGCATCTACACGATACCCACTACCTGCGCATCTTCGTGCGTAAGCTGCGGCAGAAGATCGAGCCGCACCCCGATTCACCGCGCATCCTGGTGACCGAGTTGGGCGTCGGCTACCGGCTGGCGCAGCCGGAAGCCGACAACGGCGCCGTAGCCCACAGCGAGACAGCGCAAGCCGGCCAGTCCTGAGCTTGCCGGCTAAAGCTCGAACAGCTTTTCGGCGTTCTTGCCCGCGATGCGTCTGGCCGCGTCGGGCTTCAACGCATTGACCCGCGCCAGGCAGCCCGCCATGTCGCCGATATTGTGTGGGTAGTCCGAGCCGTAGAGCACCCGCTCGTCCGAGCCGGCCACCTTGATACATAGTTCGAGCGCGTCCTGCTCGTAGACCACGGTGTCATACCAGATGCGCTGAAGATAAGTGCTCGGCTTGTCTTTGATCACCTCCGAGCAAGCCGGGATCATTTCGTGGCAACGGTCGAGCCGTCCCGCGAGATAGGGCAGCGTGGCCCCGCCATGCGCGGCGATCAGCTTCAGGTTCGGATACTTGTCGATGAAGCCGGCATAGATCATGCGCGCGAAGGCGAGCGTGGTGTCGAACATGAACCCGACCGGCGGAATCATGTTGAACTGATCCATATGCATGTCGCGCAGGCCCTGCGGCGCGGTCGGGTGGACCAGCACCGGCAAGGCGCGCTTGTCGATTTCGGACCAGACGGGGGCGAATTTCGGATCGGTCAGATCGTCGCCGTCGATGCTGCCCAGCACCATTACGCCGACTGCACCGTTGCCGCAGGTGCGGGCAAGCTCGGCCTTGGCGTCGTCGGCGTATTGCCAGGGCAGCGAGGCAAACCAGCGGATGCGGTCGGGCCGGGCACGCTGCTGCTCGGCCATCGAATCGTTGACCATCTGCGCCGCGCGCAGGCTGACCTCTTGGCCGCCCCAGAACACGTTCGGACAGGTGAGCGAGACGATGGCGACGTCGACGCGCGCCTCGTCCATCGCCCTGATCCGCAGGTCGTAGTCCCACATGCCCGGCATCAGGGTCATGAACGGCGCATCGTAGAGATGGATGGCGTTCTGCCCGGCGCGGGTGTTCTTCACGCTGTATTTGCAACCGCCGTGCTGGCGCAACAACTCGATCCAGTCGAGTGTCAGCATATGAGTGTGGACGTCGATAACGGTCATGTCGCTGGACCCATCGCGGAAGACAACAAGGGCTATCAGGCGCGCTCGCCCGCCTTCGGCGCGGCAAGCGCCCGGAGCCGCGTCACTGCCATGTATTCATAGAGCGTGACGGTGATTCCGGCGGCCACGCCGGCGATATCGAGCACCACGCCAAAGTCGGGAATCGCGCTGGCTGGGATCAGCGCCGCCAGCCCGCTCGCCGCAAAAGCGAAACGCAGCGGCAACTTGAGCGGCTGCATGAAGTAACCGACGGTGGCGCACGACACCAGCCAGACGCCGAACAGCGCCGTCGCCACCACGATGGCGACCTGCAAGGGAGGCCCCATCAACAGCAGGCTTGGCGAATAGACGAACAGCACCGGCACGATGAACGCGGTCCAGCCGAAGCGCGTAGCGGCGAAGCCGGTGCGCATCGGGTCGGACTTGGCGACCGAAGCGGCGGCGAAGGCCGCGATCGC
>JARRNI010000765.1:0-2917 GCA_037385125.1 Pseudolabrys sp. | reverse complement strand
ATGCCGGCATTGGCGTGGTCTACCAGGACCTGCGTCTGATCGACAACCTCACCGTCATCGAGAACGCCGTGCTCGGCACCGGCCGCCGCCCGACACGCCAGACCCGCGAGCAAGTGCGCCAAGTCGCGCGCAATGCCGGCTTCGACCTCGATCCCGACGCGAGCGTGCGCACGCTCAACATCGCCCAGCGTCAACAAGTCGAAATTCTCAAGTTGCTGCTGCGCGACCTTAACGTGCTGATCTTCGACGAACCGACCGCCGTTTTGGGCGAGGCCCAGGTTGCAGAGCTGTTTTCCGTCATGCGCAGGCTCAAGCGACAAGGCAAGGCCATCGTGCTGGTGACACACCGGTTACGCGAAGTGCGCGCGGTCGCCGACCGGCTAACCATTCTGCGTGAGGGCGAAATCAAGGTCTTCGACCGCACGCCGGGCGAATTCACCGATGCCGAGCTGACCGAACTGATGGTCGGCCCTGGCGTCGTGGACGCTTCCGGCGGCCAGCGCGGGCCGGCATCGAAAGAACCCGTGGTGCTCGCGCTTGAGAATGTGCACGTGCCGTCGACCTCCCCGGCTAGGCATGGGCTTGTCGCGGCGCATGACGATCGCGGAGAATCTCGCGCTGCGGCGCTACCGCAGCGCACCGCTCGCCCGGCCGTTCCGCCTCGACGGCGCCGCGCTACGGCGTTTCGCCGAGAATTTGATCGATGGATACCAGATTCCCGCGGCGCCGGAATGGGTGGTAACGAGGCTGTCCGGCGGCGGGCTGCAGCGCGTGGTGGTGGCGCGCGAACTCGAGCACGAGGCCCCGCTGATCGTGGCCGCGCAGCCGACCCGCGGTCTAGACATCCGTTCGGCAGAATTCGTGCGTCAGCAGCTGTTGGATGCCGCGGCGGAGGGATCGGGCATTCTGGTCGTCAGCGAAGATCTCGACGAACTGATGACGCTCGCCGACCGCATCATCGTGCTTTACGAGGGTACCGTGGCCGCGGCGGTGGCGCGTGACTCCTTCCAGCGCCACCAACTGGGTGCGCTGATGCTGGGCGGCGGCTCCGCGCCGGCGCATGGCCATGATGCGCCTTGAAAAGCGGCTGGAGCCCGGTCGCATTGTGCGGCTTGTCGTCCCGCTGATCGCGGTGATGGTTGGCATCCTGCTGGGCGGCGTCGTCATCGAGGTCGGCGGCAATAACGCCGTTAGCGCTTACAAAGTGATGTTTGGCTCGGCCTTCGGCTCGATCCAGGGCTGGAAATCGACCCTCACGCAGGCGACGCCGCTCATTCTTACCGGCCTCGCCGTTGCGATTCCGGCGCGTATGGGGCTGTGGAACATTGGCGGCGAAGGCCAATTGACGATGGGTGCGATTGCCGCGACTGGTATTGGCTTGTTCGTGCCATTGCCCGGCCTGCTGCTGCCGTTGGCAATGGTGGTAGGCGCGATGTTTGCTGGCGCCGCCTGGGCGCTGATTGCCGCGGTGCCACGCGCAACGCGCGGCCTCAATGAGATCATCGTCACGTTGTTCCTCAACTACATCGCCATTCAGTTCATGAGCTATCTGGTCAACGGACCGTGGGGCGACCGCTCGGCCATCGGCTTTGCTTATTCGCCCGCCATCCCAGACCGTGCCGATCTGCTGCAGCTCACGGATACGCTGACCATCGGTATTCTGATCGCACTGGCGGTCGCAGCGATGGCGGCTTGGATATCGAACAGCACACCGGCAGGACTTTCCGCGCGATTGATCGGTGCCGGTGACCGCCTCAGCCTCTATTTGCGTCTACCTGTCGCGCGCCTCGTCATCACCGGCTTTCTCGCGAGTGGTGCGATTGCAGGACTTGCCGGCGCTATCCAGGTGATGGGGGTCACCGAGCGCCTTGAACCCGGCATTTCCGCCAGCTACGGCTATATCGGCATTCTCGTCGCCTTTCTTGCCGGTGGAAGTATCGCCGGCGTGGTCATTGCAGCCATTTTCTACGGTGCCCTTATCGTCGGCGGACTCGCCTTGCAGGGCAGCGGCGTTTCTTCCGACATTTCGACCGTCGTGCAGGCGCTGATCGTGCTGTTTCTGCTGGCCGCACAGGTCGCCGTGCACTACCGGGTTGCATTGCGCAAGCCTCGGGCGGCGGTACGATGAGCGGCAGCGGGCCAATGAGCAGCTTTTGGATTCAGACGCTGCATCAGGCGGTGATCAGCGGAACACCGCTGGCTATCGCTGGGCTGGGCGAGTTGGTGGCGGAGACCGGCGGCATCATCAATCTCGGTGTCGAAGGAACGATGCTGATCGGCGCGGTGAGCGCCTATGGGGCCGCGCTCGCCACCGATAATGTTTGGCTGGGCCTTTTGTGCGGCACCGCGGCCGGCGCGCTGTTCGGCATGCTGCACGCGCTGCTTACCGTATCGATGCGTATCAACCAGATCGCTGCCGGTCTCACATTGGTATTTCTCGGCATCGGCGTCTCCGGTTATGCGGGCCAGGGCATCGCGGGCATGCCGGTAGCCCAGTCGCTGCACGCCGTTGCCGTGCCCGGTCTCAGTCGCATCCCTGTAATCGGCCCAATCCTGTTTATCCATGACTGGGTGGTCTACGGCACCGCGCTTTTGGCGGTGGCGATGTGGGCCCTGCTGCGCTTTTCGGTGATGGGGCTCAACTTGCGCGCCGCCGGCGAAGACCCAGCCGCGGCCGATGCGGCCGGCGTGCCGATCATGTTCGTGCGCTATGCGGCGGTCGTCTATGGCGGCGCTCTCGCGGGGCTGGCGGGTGGTTATTTCGTTCTTGTCGTGGCCCATGCCTGGGCCGAGCAGATCACCGGAGGACAGGGCTGGATCGCCATTGCGCTCGTTATCGCTGCGAACTGGCGCCCACTGCGCCTCATTGGCTTTGCCCTTTTGTTCGGCATGGTCGACAGCCTCTACTATTCGCTGC
>JARRNI010000764.1:0-3724 GCA_037385125.1 Pseudolabrys sp. | reverse complement strand
CTTATGTGAGCTGAGAATTCGTGAGCGGATCATCTGTGTAGGCCGCTTAGCGCCAGCGGCCTACTTTTTGCCCGCGGCGGCAAGGTGTGAGGGTTAAAACGCTCACGCGCGCTCGCGCGTTGTTTGAGTGTTACGCTTTCAACCGGACTGGGAAAGTTGCAACGCCCCCAGCGATGGCAAAACCAGTCCTATTAGGCCAAACCCAAATTGCCGTGATTTGCGCTATTGACGCGTGACCGGACCAATCGCGGTTTTGGTGCCAAGTCGCATTTTGACCCATCTCTGCTAATGGCCGCACAAATTTGCTGTGCCGCATTGTGCTGTTGGGCGGGCATAGAGTGTACGGCGGCATCGCCCCCGCCGGGGTGCCCAGAACATAGCCACGGCGCGGCGTGCCGTCTACGATTGATTATGAACTGTTCTTCAAAACAAAGCCGACCAGGACAAGCAACTTTGCGCGGGGGCGACGGATGCGCTCAGTTGCCGATTCCGGTCGGCGGATTTTTATTGCCGTTTTCCGGAGTCGTTGCACGTTAAACTTTGGCAATGATTTTCAACCGAACGGCATGCTTTCCTGAAATGGATAGAGCTTCGTAGAGGTAGGCAGCTTGATGAGGCTATGTACGGCAGCCGCTTAGGACCGCCTATGGCCCTTCTGCGACTTACTTCCCTATTTGAAAAACTTCTGCATTGCAGGCCGCTAGCGGACCTCAAGCTGCGGCCGCGCAGTGAGTGCGCAAAGATTAAGAAAAGTTAACAATGGTTTTTGGGTCCTAGATATTTCTTACCCACCTCTTCGTGCGCGCGACAAGGCCCCCCGCCTGTCCATGGTGGGGGAGGGGTCAAGGGGGCGCCAGCCTCGCTTGCCCGACACTGCGGTGACGTGCGGCCGTTTCGACGCGGCCGCCTCCCAACAGCGAGGCAGTGTCATGAAACGCGATCTCTATGCAGAAGTATCAGCGCGCATCATTTCAGAGTTGGAGCAAGGTGCTGCGCCATGGGCCAAGCCATGGTCTGCAACCGCCGGGCAGAATGTCCCGCAGAACGCCGTAACGAACCGGCCCTATTCAGGCTGCAACGTTGTCCTGTTGTGGCTTGCGCGCGATCGCGGCTGGCAAACGCCGCGGTTTTTGACCTTCAAGCAGGCAATCGAGGCCGGCGGCAACGTTCGCAAGGGCGAGCACGGTACTAAGGTCTATTTCGTCAAACAGCTGCAGATCAAGAGCGACGACGGCGACGAAACCGATACTCGCCTCGTTCCCATGCTGCGCGAATATACCGTGTTCAACGTCGAGCAATGCGAGAACCTGCCTGATAGCATCAAGGCCGGAAAGCCGATGCGCGTTCGCAATCCCGACACGCGGGATGCATTGGCCGACGAGTTCTTGCGTTCAACCGGTGCGGACATTCGTGAGGGGCATGGCGAAGCCTACTACGTGCCAAGCCGTGATTACATTTCGATGCCGGCCTTTGAGGCGTTCAAGGGTGCAGATCATTTCTACAACGTCGTTTTCCACGAGTTGACACATTGGACGGGACACCAATCGCGCCTCGACCGCGATTTGAAGAAACGGTTTGGTTCGCGCGACTACGCGGCAGAAGAACTGGTTGCCGAATTGGGCGCTGCTTTCCTGTGTGCCGAATTCGGCTTCGACGGTGACGTGCGCAACGCGGGCTACATCGCCACTTGGATTGACCTGTTGAAGGCCGACAAGCGGGCGTTTTTCACCGCCTGCAACCGAGCCTCCAAGGCCGCCGAATACCTGCGCGGCTTGGCGCTTGCCGCCCCTGTGGCCGCGGCGTGAGGCAATCCATGAGACGGGCTGGCAAGCCAGTCTGTTCATAAAGTGACCGTTCTTCGAACAGTGTGTATGCCAACAGGGCGGATTTTCATGGCTAAACGACATCTCCGGCTGGTATCGCCAGCCATCGCAAATCGAACAGTCCCGCCCAAGCGGCGCCCAAACGCCACCCTGCGGACCCGCGAGTACCTGACCGAGGCCGAGGTCGAGCGGCTGATGAATGCGGCCAAGGGCAACCGTTGGGGCCATCGGGACGCGACGATGCTCCTGGTGGCCTACAGGCACGGCCTGAGGGCCTCGGAGTTGGTAGACCTGCGCTGGGATCAGATCGAGTTCAGGACAGCCTCCCTGCATGTCCGCAGGGCCAAGCAGGGTACCCCCAGCACGCATCCCATGCTTGGGGACGAGCTACGCGCCCTGCGGCGGCTGCAGCGGGAGCAGGACCCCAAGTCAGCGTTCGTGTTCACGTCAGAGCGCGGTGCGCCGTTGAGCGAGCCGGGGCAGCGGCTAAGCTAGGCTTTAAGGCGCACCCCCATATGCTTCGCCATGCCTGCGGCTACGCGCTGGCCAACAAGGGGCACGATACGAGGGCGCTGCAAGCCTACCTTGGACATCGGAATATCCAGCACACAGTGCGCTACACCGAGCTGTCGCCGACTCGCTTTCGAGACTTCTGGCGGGATTGAGGATTGCGGCCACGTTGGAGAATTTCCCCAACTTTTTTGGGGACGGATGGCGAATCGCGGTTAGGCTTGCGATGCCATGAAGTGAAAAGGTGCGAATCAGCTTTGCGCAATATTTTCGATCAATATTCGCAGCCTGAAAATCGGATCACCCACGCTCTGATGACGGCGCTAGATCAGGACCGAAAACTCCTCGGTCTATTTCTGAGCCAGCTTGTGAAGGTTAAGCCGCCGTGCCATCCGAAAAAGCTTGCTGTGCTTGAACAACAATATCCCGGCGAGGAGGAGCCGAGCGAGGAGGAACTGGAAAGGCGAGGCATCCCCGACGGATGGATTTTTGATCATGAGGGCTGGTGCGTTTTCATTGAAAGCAAGGTAATCGCCAAGCTAGGTTCAGATCAAATAAACCGGCACCGCCGCACAGCGGAGCGCCGCGGATTTAATTCGATCACCGCCGTTGCCATCGCTCCACGTCTGCCATCTACTTTGCCCGCCGATACTGTGCTGCTCGAATGGCGGGATATTTATGCTTGGCTGCACCGGCACGGCTCTAACAGCATGTGGGCTGAACGTACGGCTAGGTATCTGGAGATTGCAGAAGCGAAACTGATTGACGCTGAGCAATTCGTGGAGGGAACCTTGACCATGTTTTCCGGCTTCCCGTTCGGGCGTGATAATCCCTTCACTTACCTCGAAGGCAAGCGCGTCCTTGAATTGGCAATAGGCGAGTTGAGAAAGCGCCGTGATCTTCGTGATCAACTCAAGATGAACCCGAAAGCACCGGGCCGCCCTGCCATTACAGGAAAACGGCAAGATAGCGTTTGGGATTTCTTGCCGCTAACAGCGTCGGGCGAGGCCGAGAATTTCACAAATTACCCGCATCTGACCCTAGGCGTGATATCGCACGAAATTGAGGCGTTGCTGACCATACCCCACGCCGTCAACAGAACTGTACGCCGAAAACTGATCAATTTAGGGGAAGACGGATTTGAACACCTTATGGCAAAGGTGGTCAGAAATCTAAGACCATTGCTCCGCAAATGCCCGGGTGCGGTGCCAGCTTTTCGTGGAATGCAGAGACGCTATCCGTCTCAGAAGGCGATACCGTTTATTGATGCGCGCATTGAGTTTGATCTACGTACAGCCGTCCCTCGAAGCGGAGCCCCAAAAGTGCAACCGCAATGGCTTAGGGCGGGATACAATGCGTTCGTGAAAAAAGGGGGCTCTAACTACCAAATC
>JARRNI010000763.1:0-2992 GCA_037385125.1 Pseudolabrys sp. | reverse complement strand
AATGTAGCGACGAAAATCTGTAGTACTGCTTTATGCTGAGCAGAGCTTCCTTTTGCTAGATGGTCGTTAGTAGTGAAACAGACTCTCGCCCATAGCGTATGGTATGTTGGCATCGGGTCGAGGCTGTGTGAAAACGTGATTCATTTTTCGCTAAAATATGCATACAGTTCGGGCAGGAGATCGTGGGATGAAGCGATTTGTCGAAGGTGAGTTGCGGAGCCAATCGACGCTGTTTCCGGAGTGTCTAGATGACTGGATCGGCGATGACAACCCCGTCCGCGCCGTTGATGCCTTTGTTGACGAGCTTGACCTCAAGGCGCTGGGATTTGGCGGTGCGGAGCCGTCGGCCACCGGGCGGCCCGCCTATCATCCCGGAACACTGCTTAAGATCTACATCTATGGTTATTTGAACCGGATCCAGTCAAGCCGGCGGCTGGAGCGCGAGGCCCAGCGCAATGTTGAGCTTATCTGGTTGACGGGGCGTTTGGCGCCGGATTTCAAGACAATTGCCGACTTCCGCCGCGACAATGGTTCGGCGATCCGTAACGTCTGTGCGCAATTCATCGCGCTGTGCCGCGAGGTCGGCCTATTCAGCCAGGCGTTGGTCGTGATCGACGGCAGCAAATTCAAGGCCGTCAACAACCGGGACAAGAACTTTACCGAGCACAAACTCAAGGCGCGGCAGCGGCAATTGGAACAGAGCATTGCACGATATCTCGAGGATCTTGACCGTGCGGATCGCGACCCGTCGCTGGTACCTGAGGGACGGGTCGAACAACTGAAGGAGAAGATCGCGACAGTGCGCCAGCAGATGCGCAAGCTGAAGGCGATCGGCAAGGAACTCGCGAAGGCGCCAGATCGGCAGGTGTCATTGACGGATCCGGATGCGCGCTCGATGGCCACCAGCGGCCGCGGCACCGGCATCGTCGGCTACAACGTGCAGACAGCGCTCGATACCGAGCACCATCTGATCGTGGCCTACGACATCGTAAACCAAGGGCACGACCGGAGCCAGCTTGCCCCGATGGGAAAACAGGCGAAAGCAGCTATCGGTGGTGAGCGGCTGCGGGTACTGGCGGACCGTGGCTACTTCAGCGGCGAGCAAATTCGCGACTGCGAGCAAGCGGCTATCACGCCGCTCGTTCCCAAGCCGCTGACCTCCGGTGCGCGGGCCGATGGCCGCTTCGACAAACGCGATTTCGTCTACGACCGGCGACGTGACCGGTACCGATGTCCCGCGGGTGAGCACGCCATCCAGCGGTTCACCAGCGTCGAGAAGGGCCTGACCCTGCATACCTACTGGTCGTCGGCATGTCCGCATTGTCCAATCCGTAGCGCCTGCACGCCGAGTAATTACCGCAGGATCAGGCGCTGGGAGCACGAAGACGTGCTTGATCGGATGCAATCGCGACTGGATCGGATGCCGCAGGCCGGACGGTTACGACGGCAGACTGTCGAACATGCCTTTGGGACACTCAAAGCGTGGATGGGCGCGACACATTTTCTGACGAAAACACTACCGAAGGTCAAAACAGAACTAAGTCTCCACGTTTTGGCGTACAACCTGAAGCGAATGATCAAACTGGTCGGCGTTCAGCCGCTGGTCGCAGTCATGGGGGCATGAACCCCCTAAACGACTTTCCGTTTTTCCCACTTGCAGCCGCGTTTTCACACAGCCTCGACCCAAAGCGGACTTAATATGCACTCACCATGTGCAGGTATGTCTAATGCGAGAAGGCACCAAGTTTAAATACAGTAAACGTGTCGGGATACTTTACATGTTACAAGTGCGAGGATTATCTAATTGCATCTAACTCGCTGTTGCAATTTGTGATTGCAATACTGGTACGAAATATGCTGCTAAAAACTCACTGCTCGATAATCAATTATTGGTGTGAGGGGGCAGACTTGGCAGGACTCGGATTCACTAGGCCGGAGAATGCCTAATCTCAGTTTATTCTGTTAAATTCAAGGGGGGTAAAATGCGACAGATTCGCATAATAATTACATTACTAACGATCCTCTGTTCGATGCCGGCGAGTGCTAGCCTGATCGGCCTCTATGATTTCAGTGATGGCACCGCGAACAATCAAGTCTCAGGCCCGGGTGCTCTACCGGATCTAACGGTGAATAGTGTGACATTTTCGGGCGGAGCGGCCTTGTTCGATTCGGGCACTGACTATCTTGCGTTGCCCGTCCCACTCGGTGCGACTCCGTTCACGATCTATGTTGATGCCGCTTATGATGCTTCTCCTACTAGTTTTTCCATTTCACAGCAAAGTGCTGCCAATAATTTATCAACAGATGCCGAGCCGCCGGAACGAACATGAGTGTCAACAACGGTACGATTGATGGCGGGCGTCACAGAATCGCAATTACCTACGACGGCGTTACGCTTGGCAACTTCTTTGATGGTGTTCTTCTGACCACTGGCCTTAGTGGAACTTTACCTGATATTGATGGGTCCGAGGTACGGTTTGGTGACCGTAGCTTAGGCGATGGGATTGGTGCTACAGGATCCCTTTACGAGGTTAGAATCTACGACACAGCTCTCTCACAAGCTGCCTTGAATTCTATCCCAGAACCCGGCGCTCTCGCACTCCTTGGCATTGGTCTCGCTGGTCTGGGGTTGTCGAGACGCAGTAAGAAAGCCTGACTTAGATTAGCTTCAAAAAAGTTACTGCACGCGCAGGGTTTGTTCGCGTTTTGCGAAAAGTCGCCTCGTGGCCTATTTTGTTGATAAACTCAGCTTGAGGAGCCTGCCAAGTTGGCTCTGAGGTTGGGGTATGCGGTTATTCTCGTTTTTTTGTCCGTCGTCCTGGCGGATGATGGGATTGAGACGGTGAAATGGGGTAAATAGCCCTCATGCAGGCGCACTGACCCTGTGATCAGGTGGTGGTTGACTCAGTAGTTTAGCCATGCGGCGTAGGTTCTGTGCCGTTGCCGCGAGCAGGAACTCGTCATGTGCGCCGCTGAGTCCGCGCAGTCTGAG
>JARRNI010000762.1:0-3481 GCA_037385125.1 Pseudolabrys sp. | reverse complement strand
TTCATCGGCGGGACCACGGCGGTGTTTGCCGCCACCATCGGTCTGGTGCAGAACGACATCAAGCGGGTCATCGCCTATTCGACCTGCTCGCAGCTCGGCTACATGTTCGTCGCCATGGGCGTGGGCGCCTATTCGGTCGGCATGTTCCACCTGTTCACCCATGCCTTCTTCAAGGCGCTGCTGTTTCTCGGCGCCGGCTCCGTCATCACTGCGATGCATCACGAGCAGGACATGCGGATGATGGGTGGCCTGAAGGACCGCATCCCCTTCACCTATGTCACCATGATCGTCGGCTCGTTGGCGCTCACCGGCTTTCCGCTCACCGCCGGCTATTTCTCTAAGGACGCGATCATCGAGGCGAGTTTCGTCGCGCACAATCCGATGGCCTTCTATGGCTATCTCTGCACCGTGGGCGCGGCTCTGCTGACCTCGTTCTATTCCTGGCGACTGATCTTCAAGACCTTCCACGGCGAGCCGCATGACCGCCGGCACTGGCGCGACGCACACGAGAGCCCGATGGTGATGCTGATCCCGCTCGGCGTCCTCGCCTTCGGCGCGATCGTGGCCGGGCTGCCGTTCAGGGGCATCTTCGCGGGCGCGGGCGTCGGCGAGTTCTTCGGCAATTCGCTCACCTTCGCCAACGGCAGCCATTTGCTGGAAAACATGGAGCGCATCCCGCTGGCCATCAACCTGCTGCCGACGCTGATGATGGTGATCGGCTTCCTGATCGCCTGGTACTTCTATATCCGTCGTCCTGACGTGCCGGTCGAACTGGCACGCCAGCACGAGGTGCTCTACCGCTTCCTGCTCAACAAGTGGTATTTCGACGAGATCTACGACGCCATCTTCGTGCGGCCGGTGAAGCGGCTCGGCTGGCTGCTGTGGAAGGGCGGCGACGGCTGGCTGATCGACGGCTTCGGACCCGACGGCGTGTCCGCCCGCGTGCTCGACGTCACCCGCAATGTCGTGCGCCTGCAGACCGGCTATCTCTACCACTACGCCTTCGCCATGCTGATCGGGGCGGCGATCCTGATCACCTGGTTCATGTTCGCTTTCAGGTAGGGCGGGGCAGGAAAACTGCCGTGCGCGGCAACGGGCCGCTCGCGCGCGGCACCGCGCGCTGGGTGGCGCTGTGGACCACGCTGGTCACCTTCGCCATCTCGCTGGTGATGATGTGGCACTTCGATCCGGCCTCGCCCGAATTCCAGTTCGTCGAGAAGCATGCCTGGCTGGGCGTCGCCAGCTATCACATCGGTGTCGACGGCATTTCGCTGCCCTTCGTCATTCTCACCACCGGGCTGATGCCGATCTGCATCCTGGCGAGCTGGACCGCGATCCAGCGGCGCGTCAAGGAATACATGATCGCGTTCCTGATTCTGGAAACGCTGATGGTCGGCACCTTCTCGGCGCTCGACCTGGTGCTGTTCTATCTGTTCTTCGAGGGCGGCCTGATCCCGATGTTCCTGATCATCGGCGTGTGGGGCGGGCCGCGCCGGGTCTATGCCAGCTTCAAGTTCTTCCTCTACACGCTACTCGGCTCGGTGCTGATGCTGCTCGCCATCATGGCGATGTACTGGGACGCCGGCACCACCGACATCACCGTGCTGCTGCGCCACGGCTTCCCCGTCGTCCTGCAGAAATGGGCCTGGTTCGCGTTCTTCGCTTCCTTCGCGGTGAAGATGCCGATGTGGCCGGTGCATACCTGGCTGCCTGACGCCCATGTGGAGGCGCCGACCGCCGGCTCGGTCATTCTCGCCGCCATCCTGTTGAAGATGGGTGGCTACGGATTCTTGCGCTTCTCGCTGCCCATGTTCCCGGTCGCCAGCCACGACTTTGCGGCGCTGATCTTCACGCTCTCGGTGGTCGCCATCGTCTACACCTCCCTGGTGGCGCTGATGCAGGAGGACGTGAAGAAGCTGATCGCCTATTCCTCGGTCGCCCATATGGGCTTCGTCACCATGGGTATCTTCGCGGCGACGACTCAAGGGGTAGCGGGCGGCATCTTCCAGATGATCTCGCACGGCATCGTCTCCGGCGCGCTGTTCCTCTGCGTTGGCGTCATCTACGACCGCATGCACACCCGCGAGATCGCATTCTATGGCGGGCTGGTCACCCGCATGCCGCTCTATGCCGCGATCTTCATGGTGTTTACGCTGGCCAATGTCGGTCTGCCCGGCACCTCCGGCTTCATCGGCGAGTTCCTCTCGCTGATTGGCACCTTCAAGAGCAATCCGACGGTCGCCTTCCTCGCCACCCTCGGCGTCATCCTTTCAGCGGCCTACGCTTTGTGGCTTTACCGCAAGATCATCTACGGCGCGCTCAAGCCCGCGCTCGCCGGCATCAAGGACATTGGCTGGCGCGAAAGTCTGATCTTCGCGCCGTTGGTGGCGCTCACCATCCTGCTCGGCGTGGCGCCCAAGCCCGTGCTCGACGTCTCGGCGGCCTCAGTCACGCGGCTGCTCGACCACTATGACCACGCGGTCAAGGCGGCGGAGATGCAGCAGCAGCGAACCCCGCTCGAACTGGTGTCCGCCAGCCCGGTAAAGCGTGCGCCATGACCGCGCTCACCTATTTCCACGGCCTGCTGCCCATGCTCCCGGAGTTCATCCTAGCGCTCGGCGCCATGGTGCTTTTGTTGATCGGCGCCGCGGCGGGCGAGGGTAGCGCACGGCTGGTCAATGTGCTGGCTATTCTCGTCATGATCGGGGCGGCCTGGGCCATCGTGGCGCTAGCGCCCGGGCGCCATGCCCTGTTCGGCGGCAGCTTCGTGGTCGACGATTTTGCCCGCTTCCTCAAGCTTTTGGCACTGGCCGGCTCGGCCGGCGCGCTGATCCTCTCGCTCGACTATCTCAAGCTGGAACAGCAGCAGAAGTTCGAATACGGCGCGCTGTTCCTGCTCTCCACCCTCGGCATGCTGATGCTGATCTCGGCCGCCGACCTGATCGCGCTCTATCTTGGGCTCGAGCTGATGAGCCTGTCGCTTTACGTGGTGGCGGCCTATGAGCGCGAGAACGTGCGCTCGACCGAAGCGGGTCTGAAATATTTCGTGCTCGGCGCGCTGTCCTCCGGCATGCTGCTCTACGGCGCTTCGCTGGTTTACGGCTTCACCGGCACCGTCAACTTCGCCGGGATCGCCAAGGCGACCGGCGAGGACGCCGGCATCGGCCTAATCTTCGGCCTTGTCTTCCTGTTTGTCGGCTTCTGCTTCAAGATTTCCGCCGTGCCCTTCCACATGTGGACGCCGGACGTTTACGAGGGTGCGCCGACACCGGTCACCGCCTTCTTCGCCGCCGCGCCCAAAGTGGCGGCGATCGCTATCTTCATGCGCGCCAGCGTGTCCGCCTTCCCCGGCATCACGCATGAATGGCAGCAGATCGTGGTGTTCGTCTCCATCGCCTCCATGGCGCTCGGCTCGTTCGCGGCCATTGGCCAGCGCAACATCAAGCGGCTGATGGCTTATTCCTCCATCGGCCACATGGGC
>JARRNI010000761.1:0-2952 GCA_037385125.1 Pseudolabrys sp. | reverse complement strand
CGCCGCGTACTCGCGGCCAAGCAGCGGCTCGGCCTATTCGCCGATCCCTACGGGCGCCTCGACGAAGCGCGGCAGCGGAAGGTAACGCTGACCGCCGGCAACCGCCGGCTTGCGCGCGACGCCCGCTGGGGACGCGCAGCCGAAAGTCCCGGCGAAGACCCGGTGCTGGGCGCCGCCTTCGGCAGGGCCATGATCGAGGGCTACCAGCAGGACGATCTCGCGCGGTCGGACACGGTGATGGCCTGCGCCAAGCATTTCGCCGGCTACGGCTTCGCCGAGGCCGGGCGCGACTACAATACGGTCGATGCCAGCCCCTATCGCATGCACAATGTGGTGCTGCCGCCGTTCAAGGCGGCGGTCGAAGCGAACGTCGGCTCGATCATGGTCGGCTTCCAAGACCTAGCCGGCATTCCCTGTACCGCGCACCGCGAGCTATTGCACGACCTGCTGCGCGGCCGGTGGGGCTTCGACGGGCTGATCGTCTCCGACTACACCGCGATCCCGGAGCTGGTGCATCACGGCGTGGCGGCCGACGCGCCGCGTACTCGCGGCCAAGCAGCGGCTCGGCCTATTCGCCGATCCCTACGGGCGCCTCGACGAAGCGCGGCAGCGGAAGGTAACGCTGACCGCCGGCAACCGCCGGCTTGCGCGCGAAGCGGCGGCGAAGTCGTGTGTACTGCTCAAGAACGACGGCTTGCTGCCGCTTGCGCCCACGGGCACGGTCGCCGTAGTCGGGCCGCTCGCCGACAGCCGCGCCAATTTGCAGGGCACATGGGCGGTCGCGGCGCGGCCCGAGGACAGCGTCACGCCACTGGAGGGCATGCGCGCCGCCGCCGGCGCGGCGAAAATCATTCACGCCAAGGGCGCCAATATCGTCGACGATCCGAATATCGCGGCCCGGCTCAATGTGTTCGGCGAGACGGCACCGATCGATCCGCGTCCGCCCGAGGCGATGATCGCGGAGGCCGTTGCAGCCGCACGGCAAGCCGATGTGGTGATCGCCTGCGTCGGCGAGGCCAAGGAACACAGCGGCGAATCGTCCACGCGCAGTGACCTCGGCCTGCCCGGCAGCCAGCCGCATCTGCTGCGTGCCCTGCACGAGACCGGCACGCCGCTGGTGCTGGTAACGTTCAGCGGCCGACCGCTCGCGCTGGAATGGGAGGACGAAAACGCCGGCGCTATCCTGCATGCCTGGTTCGGCGGCTCGGAAACCGGCAACGCCGTGGCCGACCTGCTATTCGGCGAGGTTAATCCGTCCGCCAAGCTCGCCATGGGCTTCCCGCGCAGCGCCGGACAATGCCCGATCCATTACACCGAGCCGCCCACCGGCCGCCCGCTCGACAAGATCGGCGTCGACGTCGCCGGCGACGAAGAACGCGACGCCCAAGGCGCTCGCGTCTTCCGCAAGTTCACCACCGCCTGCCGGCTGGAAGGCCCGCATACGCCGCTTTATCCGTTCGGCCATGGCCTCTCCTACAGCCGGTTCGAATACGGCGCGCCGACGCTCGACAAGACCACGCTGCGCGGCGAGCACGATACGCTCACCGCTTCGCTCATCGTGCGCAACGCTGGCACCGTCGCCGGCGAAGAAATCGTGCAGCTTTATATCAGCGACCCGGTCGCCAGCCGCTCGCGGCCCGTGCGCGAGCTGAAGGGCTTCCGCAAGGTCGCACTCGCGCCCGGCGAGGCCCAGCAGGTGAGCTTCCGGATCACCGCCGCGGATCTGCGCTTCTTCCGCGCCGCGCGGCTGGCCGCACCCGAGCCCGTGCTCGAGCCTGGAACATTCACTATTCAAATCGGTTCAAGCTCACAGACCCTTGCAGCGGCCCGCGTCGAATGGCGCACGGAGACATGACCGACACGCGCCAATCCGCAACCGCGGCCCGGCTTTGCGACGACGCCCTGCTCGATCTCGTGCAGCAGCAGACGCTTGCCTATTTCTGGGAGTTCGGCCATCCGGTAAGCGGCATGGCGCGCGAGCGCAGCAATCCGGTCTCCGGCTACGACTATCTCGACACGGTGACGAGCGGCGGCACCGGCTTCGGCATCATGGCCATGCTGGCGGGCGCCGAGCGCGGCTTTCTGGCGCGCGCGGCGGTGCTCGAGCGCCTACACAAGATGCTCGGCTATCTCGACGAGGCCGAGCGCTTTCACGGCGTCTTTCCGCACTTCATGCACGGCGCCACCGGCGCGGCCATCGCCTTCTCGCCCAAGGACGACGGCAGCGATCTGGTGGAAACCGCCTTCCTGATAATGGGGCTGTTGTGCGCGCGGCAATATTTCTCCGGCGCCGCCGCGCGCGAGGCGTCCTTTCGCGCGGCGATCGACCGGCTCTGGCACGCCATCGAATGGGACTGGCACACCAACGGGCGCGGCGCGCTCTACTGGCACTGGAGCCCGCGCTACGGCTGGGACATGGACCATCCCGTCACCGGCTGGAACGAATGCCTGATCGCTTACGTGCTGGCCGCCGCCTCGCCCAGCCACGCCATCGCACCCGCGGTCTATCACCATGGCTGGGCCGACAGCCCCGTGTTCCGCAACGGGCAAAGCTACTACGGCGTCACCCTGCCGCTCGGCCCGGCCTATGGCGGCCCGCTGTTCTTTTCGCATTTCTCCTTCCTCGGCCTCGACCCGCGCGGCTTGCGCGATACTTACGCGGACTATTGGGAACAGAACCGCGCCCATACGCTGATCAACCGCGCGCACTGCATCGCCAATCCGGGCCGCTTTGTCGGCTACGGGCCGGACTGCTGGGGGCTGACCGCCTGCGACGGCGACGCGGGCTACGGCGCCTTCTGCCCGCAGCACGACCGCGGCGTCATCGCGCCGACCGCGGCGCTGTCGTCGATTGCCTATGCGCCGGCGGAATCCATGGCCGCGCTGCGCCATTTCTACGAGGACCTGGGCGGCAGGCTGTGGGGCCGCTACGGCTTCGTCGACGGCTTCAAC
>JARRNI010000760.1:0-4290 GCA_037385125.1 Pseudolabrys sp. | reverse complement strand
GCCATGTTCATGAACAGGATGTGCAGGCCCGGGTACTCGGAGGCGAGATATTTCGGCGCCAGCTCGGTCAGCCGCTTGGCCATCAGCGGCAGGTCGACACCCGCCGACGGCCAGGTGAACGGCAGGTTGGCGAGCTCGGTCATCGGATAGCGGCCGGGCGTGACGCCGTTCAGGCACCAGGCGATGTCGACGATGCCGTTGCGGGCAGCATCGAACTGCCGGTTCGGCGGGCCGACCAGCTGGCCGTTCGGATAGATCTGGAACTTGAGCCGGCCGTGCGATTCCTTGGTGATCTTCTGGGTCCACTTGACGACCCATTTGTGGAACGCGTGCTGCGGCGGCACGAAGTGCGACAGCTTGAGCGTGATGGTTTCGGCGCGCGCGGCCGTCGCCGCAAAGGCGATGACGCCGGCAAGGGCGCACGCCTTCAGAAGATTCTTCATTTCGGTCCTCCCTCGAATTTTCAGTTGCGGCTTCTGTTGTGGGCCGTTTTCCCAATTATCATTCTAGGCGCAAAGTGGGCGCGTTGTCACCCGCGGCGAGCCGGCGAAACGAAAATGGTTGGGACTGCAACCGTTAATCGCTAACCGGCCACCATGGTGTTGATCAGTTCGCCGCATCCGACAATCTCGATGCGCACCTCGTCGCCCGGCTTGAGGAACTCGCCGCGCGGCATGCCGACGCCGGCGGGGGTGCCGGTCGCGATCACATCGCCCGGCTGCAACGTCACATGACGGCTGAGATAGGCGATCTGCTCGGCGGTGCTGTGCACCATGCGCCCGGTATTGGAATTCTGCTTGAGCGTGCCGTTAACCCACAGCTTGATCGCCATGTCGTTCGGGTCGGGGACATAAGCGGCCGGCGTGAGCCATGGGCCCATGGGGGCGGCATCGTCGAAGCATTTCTGCCCGACCCAGTCGTAGATGAACGGCGTGTTGTCGCGCTTCATCAGGTCGCGTGCCGACAGGTCGTTGACGATGGTGTAACCGGCGACGGCCTCCAGCGCCTTGTCCTCGCTGATGTTGCGGGTGGGGCGGCCGATCACCGCGCCGAGCTCGGCCTCCCAGTCGACCTTTTGGGAAAAAGGCGGCAGCCGCGCCGGCGCACCCGGGCCGACAATGGAGCCGGCGGTGGTCTTCAGGAAAAACCACGGTTCCGGATTCTTCACGATCGGCGGACGCTTGCCGGTGGTGCGCTCGGCGATCTCCGCCATCTCCTCCAGGTGGTCGTAGTAGTTGGCGCCGGCGCAAAACAGCACGCCGGGATAGAGGATCGGCGCCAAGAGCCTGGCCTCGCGCAGCGCGATGCCGTCGCCGGGATCGACCGAAGAGGCCGCCACGTGCAGCATCGGGTGCACGGTGTCCCAGGCGCGCAGCAGCCCAAGCACCGAGGCGCTGTCGATGCCGGTGACATCCTTCAGCAGCGCGGCGGCGGGCACGATCCGCTCCCCCACCAGCACGCCGGCGCACGCACCCTGCGCACCGTCGATATAGCTGACCAGCCGGTACCCCGTCATTGGTCCCGTCCTTCCTCGTTGCCGTTCCGCGCCGCCGCGATGGCGCTCCAAATGCGCGCGGGCGTCGCCGGCATGTCGAAATGGGTAACGCCCGCGCTGCGCAGGGCGTCCATCACCGCGTTCAGGCAGGCCGGCAGCGCGCCGGTGGTGCCCGCCTCGCCGACGCCCTTGGCGCCGAGCGGATTGCTCGGCGTCGGCACGCCGTGATCGACCAGCGTCAGCGGCGGCAGCAGGTCGGCATGCGGCATGCAGTAGTCCATGAAGCTGCCGGTCAACAGTTGCCCGTCGCCGTCGTCGTAACGGCAATGCTCGCCGAACACCTGCCCCGCGCCCTGCATGATGCCGCCGTGGAACTGGCCGTCGGCGATGGTCCGGTTGATGGCGTTGCCGATGTCGTCGACCGCGGTATAGCGCACCACCTGCACGGCGCCGGTGTCGCGGTCGATCTCGACCTCGACCACATGGGCGCCGCTCGGAAAGGCGCGGGTGGCGTCGCGGCCGGCGAAGGTGTCGAGCGGATGCGGCGTGTCGGCGTCGTGGCGCTCGATGATTTCGGTCATCCGCACGGCGCGATCGGTGCCGGCAATGGTGAAGACGCCGTCGGCGAATTCCAGGTCGTCGGGATTCGCCTCCAGGGCATCCGCTGCCAGCCGCCGCGCCTTTTCGATCACGACATCAGAGGCGACCTTGAAGGCACTGCCCTGCGACATGCCGGAGCGCGAGCCGATCGACGGATTGCCGTGCAGCGCGGGTCCGTCCGGATCGCCTGCGTGGGAGGTGATGCGCTCGGCCGGCACCCCGAGCCAGCGCGACACCAGTTCGGGAAGCCGCCGCCGCGCCTTGAAGCCCTTCCAGTCCGAATGTTCCTTGGCGGCGGCAAGCAGGCCGGGAAAATCGCCGCTGTCGAACGCGATGCCGGTCAAGGTGCGGTAGGGCATCTGACTTTTCTTGATCAGGTTGCGCGCGCGCAGTTGCAGCGGATCGACCCCGAGCCTGGCCGCCGCCTCGTCCACCAGGCGTTCGACAATCAAGTTCGCCTCGGGACGTCCGGCGCCGCGATAGGCGTTGGTCGGCGCGGGGTTGGTAGTGATCTGGCGGTGGCGGCCGTACAGCGCCTCCACGCGGTAGGCGCCGGCGCCGATCGCTTTGCCGTTGATCGAATTGGTCAGCACGCCCGCCGCCGCCAGATAGGCGCCGGAATCGCACAGCCATTCGGTGCGCAAGGCGATGAATTTGCCTTCCTTGCTGTAGGCGAGCTCGCCGCGCAGCGATATCGCGCGGCCGTGGTTGTCGGTGAGGAAATCGTCGGAACGGGTGGACAGCCATTTCACCGGCCGGCGCAGCGTCCGGGCCAGCAGCATGAGCGCCGGATATTCCGGAAACGGGTTGGTGCGGGCGCCAAAGGCGCCGCCGATATCGACCATGCGCACGCGCAGGCGCTCCACCGGCACGCCCGCCATGACGGCAAGCTCGTCGCGGAAGGCCGGCCCGCCCTGGTTGGGCGAGTAGATGTCGTAAGAGTCGGCACTCGCGTCGTAGACCACCACGGCGCCGCGCACCTCCATGGGGTTGGGCGCGACGCGCGGACTTTCCACGCTGACGCCGACCACGCCGTCGGCGCGCGCGAAAGCCGCGTCGGTCGCCGCCTCGTCGCCGTATTCGAAATCGAAGCAGACATTGCCGGGGACGTTGTCGTGGATGGCGGACGCATCCGGCGCGAGCGCGCGCTCGGGCCCGATCAGCACCGGCAGATCCTCGTATTCGACGTCGATCAACTCAGCCGCATCGCGCGCCTGCGCGGCCGTCTCGGCCACCACGACGGCAACCTCTTCGCCCACGAAGCGCACGCGCTCGCGCGCGAGCACCGGCCGCTCGGGCACCTTGACCTTTTGCCCGCCGCGGCCGGGCGGCGGCTCGATCGGCGGCACAGTGGCGAAAGGCTGGTCGGCAACATCGCGGCCGCTCAGCACCGCCAGCACGCCGGGACTGCGCGCGGCGGCACTTGTATCGACGCGCTTGATGACGGCATGCGCGCGGTCGGCGCGGCGAAACCAGGCATGCGCCTGATTGTCGAAATTCCAGTCGTTGGTGTAGCGGCCCTGCCCGGTGACCAGCCGCCGGTCTTCGCGCCGCCCGCGATACTGTGGTGGGGTGTCGGTCATTCGTAATGCGAAAACTGCTGCTTGATTGCTATTTGGCCGGCTGCGCGGCCCAGCGCCCGCGGAGAATGGACTTTTGTAAGCTCAAACGATAGGGGTAAACAAGTTGGAGGCCCAATGAATCGACTGCCGATCACCATCGCCACTTGGGACTACGACCGCGTGCGCGCGCTCACCGACGGGCGCGTGTCGGTGGAAGGCTGCGACGTCAACTACATCACTATGCCGGTGGAGGAATGTTTCGAGCGCGCCTTCTTCCACGGCGAGTTCGAGGTGGCCGAGATCGGCTTCAGCCCGTTCCTCATCGCGCTCTCGCGCGGGCCGACACCCTATGTGGCGGTGCCGGTGTTTCTGTCGCGCATGTTCCGCCATTCCGCCGTCTACATCCGCAGCGACCGCGGCATCGACGGCCCCGCCGACCTGCGCGGCAAGACCATCGGCGTGCCGGAATACCAGATGTCGGCGGTGATGTGGTTCCGCGGCTATCTGAAGGACACGTTCGGCATCGAAACCAAGGACATCAACTGGGTGCAAGCCGGGCTGGAAAATCCCGGCCGGCGCGACAAGTTTCCGCTCAATCTGCCGGAGGGCTTTCCGCTGGTCTCGCGCAACGAC
>JARRNI010000759.1:0-3490 GCA_037385125.1 Pseudolabrys sp. | reverse complement strand
CGACCTTGTCATTGCAGCAGTCGTCGAACTGGGTGCACGAATCGTCACAACCGCAATACGCCCCCGTGTCGAGCACTAGACCGCCGCAATGGTCGACGCAGGAGATGTCCTTGTCGACCGACCACAAGAGGGCGTCATCAAGCATTGCCCGGGCATGATCGTACAGTTTTCGACCGGTGGGCGCGGCCGCGGGCAGAACGAGCGCGGCAAGATGCTGTATCTGAAGCCCGATATGGCGTCGCTCGCGACCGGCTCGGTGAACTTTGCCAAGCAGATCTACGAGAACCCGCCGGAGCTGGTGGAGGACCTCTCGCGGGCCATGCTCGAAAACAACATCAAGCCGGAAATCGAGGTTTTTGACGTGGCGATGCTGTACAACGCCAAGAGCCTCGCCGACCGCGGCCTGCTCAGGCGGCCGTGCCATGTCCAGTTCGTCATGGGTATTCCGAACGCGCTGCCGGTTCGCCGCAAGCTGCTCGAATTCCTCGCGTCCGAGCTCAAGGAGCTGATGCCGGATGCGACCTGGGCGGCCGCCGGCATCGGGCGCCATCAACTCGAGGTCAACCGCTGGTGCCTCGAGCTGGGCGGGCACGTCCGCACCGGGCTCGAGGACAACATCAAGTTCGACAAGGAGCGGCTTGCCCGCAGCAATGCGGAACTCGTCGAGCGCGTCGCCGGCATCTGCGGTGAATACGGGCGCCACCCGGCGAGCGTCGCCGAGGCGCGCGACCTTCTCCATCTGGCGCCGGCGGGCGGCCAGGGCTGGCGGAATTGAGCCGTGGGCGGGCCAAAGAGGATGCGGTGAAAAGGAGCTTGAACTGAAGGACCGCGTCGCGGTTGTCACCGGCGGCGCCAGCGGCATCGGCGCGGCCGTGGCGCGCACCCTGGCGGCGGAAGGCTGCGTCGTCCGCATCGTCGACATCGATGCAGATGATGCCAAAAGAACCGCCGATGCGCTGAGTGCGGGAGGGCACCGGGTCGACGCCGCGGTTGTCGATGTTACCGATGCCGACGCGATCGCGGCCGCCATCGACGACGGGTCGGCACGGTGGCCGAGCTGCCGGTCGAGGAGTGGCAGCGCGTGTGCGGCGTCAATCTCTCCGGCATGCTCTATTGCATCAAGGCGGCGACCCCCTTCATGACCGCGCAGAAGCACGGCCGCATTGTCAACATCGCCTCGATATCGGCGGCGCGGGGCGGGGGCTCGATCGGCAATGTGCTTTACGGGACGAGCAAGGCCGGCGTCGTCGCCCTGACCATGGGCATGGCGCGCGAGCTCGGCCGCCACCAGATCACGGTGAACGCGGTATCTCCCGCGGTCGCCGCCACCAAGATGACCCGGGACCTTCTCACCGAAGAGGTCAAGAATCGGGTCACCGCGCGCATTCCGCTGGGCCGGCTTACTGCTGTCGAAGACGTCGCCGATCTGGTGACGTTTCTGGCTTCCGAACGGGCATCTTTCATCAGCGGCGTCGTCATTCCGGTCGACGGCGGCATCCTCACCACGTGAGCCTTCGGGCTGGCGTCTGCGAAACGGTCGGGCATGGGCGGCACCATCCACATCACCACCGTCGCCGTCGTGGCCGTCGTTTTCCTCGCGGGTCTGATGCGCGGGATCACCGGATTCGGCGGCGCAATGTTGATGGCGCCGCCGCTCAGCTTTCTGATTGGTCCCGTGGCCACCGTCGTCACCGCATTGACGCTGGAAAGCATGGCGGCCTTGGTGATGTTTCCCGATGCGCTGCCCAAGATCAACAAAGGCATCCTGGCTACTCTCATACTGCCCGCGTGCGTGACCGTGCCGATCGGCGGCTATCTTCTGGTCACCCTCGATCCAGTGATCGCGCGCAAATTCATCGCCGCGGTCGTGGTCGTCTTCAGCCTGGGGCTGCTGATGGGCGTGCGCTATTCCGGAAAGCCGCGACCGACGACATCGCTTCTGCTCGGAGGCATCGTCGGCGTTCTGCTCGGCTCGACAAGCGTGGGCGCGCCGCCCGTCATTCTCTATCTGTTGTCCGGTCCCGATCCGCATACGGTGACGCGGGCGAATCTCACCGTATTCGTAACATCTATTTCGCTGATCGGGTTGGTCATGCTCCTTTTCGCCGGAGCGATAACGAGTAAGCTTGTGCTTTCGGCGCTTCTGCTTTGCGTGCCGTATCTGACCGCGACGTTGTTGGGCGGCAAGCTGTTTGGGCGGTTGAGTGAGATCGCGGTGCGGCGTCTGGCGCTGGTTTTCATGCTGGCGATGGGTGTCGTCAGCCTGGCGATTTGAGTTGGGAGGAGGACGCGGACCGGCCGATTGATCCAGCGGTCGGCTGAAAGGAATAACAGGTAGGGAAATGCCTGAGCTGAAACCGTTCACGAGCGACACGATCTGGGCCCGGTTCGAGCCGACGCAGGCCGACTGGGAGAGCGACGATCCTGTTATCCTCACGCGGATGCTGGAACAGTTGCAGATCATTCGCGTGTTCGAGGAAAAAGTGCTGGAGCTCAAAGGCGAACAACTGCTTCACGGCCCGGCCCATTCCAGCATCGGGCAGGAAGGCGGCGCGGTCGGCTGCATGTCGGTGTTGGGCGCGGGCGACAAGATCAACGGCACGCACCGGATGCACCATCAGTTCCTCGCCAAGGTGCTCAACTGGGCGATGGCGGAAGGCTATGATCCGCGCAGCGCCGAGCCGAGCGCCGGCATGCAGGACGTCGTCGACCGCACGCTTGCCGAGATCATGGGGCTGAAGACCGGATTTTGCGGCGGCCGCGGCGGCTCGATGCATCTGCGTTTTGCGGAAGCCGGCTGTCTGGGCTCGTACGCGATCGTCGGCGGCAACCCACCCCATGCGGTCGGCTACGCCTTCGCCGACAAGTATCGCGGCCGCGACAACGTCTCCGTCACGTTCTTTGGCGACGGCGCGACGCAGATGGGAAGCACGCTGGAGTCGATCAACCTGGCGGCGCTGTACGACTGCCCGACCATTTTCTTCATCGAAAACAATTACTATGCCGTCTCCACCCATGTGCGCGAGCAGACCCGCGAGGCACGCTTGAGCAGTCGTGGCCCATGCTTCGGCGTTCCCGCTCTGGAAGTCGACGGCATGGATCCTTTCGCCGTCCGCAAGGCAACGCAATGGGCGGTGGATTACATCCGCCACAACGGCGGACCGGTCCTGATCGAGGCCGCCTGTTATCGGCACTTCCACCAGCAGGGTCCGATTGCCGGCAGCGCCTTCGGCTACCGGGATAAGTCGGAGGAGCAGAAGTGGCTCGACCGCGATCCGTTGCAGACATATCCTGAGCAGCTTATCGCCCGCGGCATCGTGTCGAAGGATCAGGTTGAGGCGCTGGCTAACCGCGCGCGCAGCATGGTCGAGCGCGCCGTCGACACGGTGACGGAGCCCGAGCCTGGCAGCAACCGGCGCCGCATTCCGCCCGGGCTGTGGCCCGACCCTGCGCGAGTCGAGGCCGGCATCCGCGGGGACCTGTCCGAGCT
>JARRNI010000758.1:0-7081 GCA_037385125.1 Pseudolabrys sp. | reverse complement strand
ACTCGAAATGCAGCCCGGATCACGCTCTGTCATTCCCTTCGGCGCCGCTGCACGCACCGAAAAAATCGCTCTCCAAACCCGATTTTTCAGCATCCTGCTAGAAGTGATAATTGACACCTACCCTTGCAATGCTTCCATTGAATCGCGTCGTTGCGTGCATCGAATTTACGAACAGTGGACTGCCCGCGCCGGCGGCGCCCGCGAGCACTAGCGGTGCAATCGATAAGTCGTAGTCAACGTCGCCGAGGTCGTAGTAAAGATATTCGCCCTTAAGGCTCCATTGCGGCGCGAACATCCACTCTAACCCCCCGCCCACAGTCCAACCGAAGCGTGTTTGAGAGCTGCCGCCACAGGTGGACGCGCCACCAATAAAGATGTTGCTGTCTGTTTGTGAAATGCAAGCGCTCGACTTGACGCCACCGTAAGCCAGACCGCCGGTTCCATACGCCAGCAATGATGGAGTTGCCAGCCATCCCAATCGCCCGCGTACCGTACCGAAATATTCGAGAGATTTATTTACCGAAACAGTCGTTTGAAGCGTGTTACCGAACGGATCTACGACACTGCTGCTGCTTGTGCCACTTCCCCCGCTTTGAGAAAGGCCTTGAATGTCTGCCTCCAGCCCTGTGAGCCACACATTAGCAAATTGCCAATTATAGCCGACCTGGCCACCACCGATGAAACCTGAGCCATCTCCTACATCAAACGAACCAATTGCTTGGTTTAGGTACGCGGCCGCAAAGATAGGCGCGTTAGCTTGCGCAGGATTGAAGCCGCCCGAGCTTCCGTCGATATTAACGGACTGGTCATTGGGCCAGTGTCCACCCGCATTTGCCCCGACGTACCACCCATCCCAGGTAATAATGACCGGCGCCTTTTGAACTGGTGCTTTGACTGATGGTCCGCTGCCGTTGCCGCCTCAAGGAGCGCAAGTGAGGAGAGACCGGCCAGCACGCCCGTCGAAAGCCGATGCATGAGTGAACTCCCCCACGAAAAATGACTGACCGGCAAAAACTTACCTCCGCCACCCGTCGGGCAGCAAGGCAAGCGAATGAGCAAGGAACAACTCAGTTAAACATGTGTCATTCCGGCAACAATGGCCTCTTCACTAGAAGTCACATGGGGTTATGCCGAGCGGCGCTTTGAGTCTGCTCGGCTGGTGGAGAAAGCGAAATTAAGTCGCAGCATAACAGAAAGGCCGCCGCCCCGTCGCTAGGCCAATGAAGCAGTGGGCCCGCCCGCTTGCGTTTGTGGACGGTTGCAACACTATAGACGACATGACGCTCGGCCCCATGACCCTCGGCAATATGCGCGCCAATGGCGTCCGCGCATTTATCGTCTGTCGCCCTTACGTGACGCATTGCCTAGGACTCGCGGCAATATGAGCATTCCAATGCCCTTCGGCAAAACCGTGTTTGCGTGTTTATTAGCGTTGTTGGCAACACAGCGCGTAGAGGCCGCTACGAAATTGACCTTATCCTGCAAAGGTGAGGTGACAACAACAGTGAAGGCGATGCAGAGTCCATGGACCGAAAAGGATACCATCGGCTTGGTTTTAGATTTTACCAGCCGAACAGCATCGCTTGAAGGAGACACTGTACCCCTTACTCTAGTGAACAACACAATCATCGATTTTTTGGGCACGAAGCGTTTATTCTAAGATAATAACCCAAAGCAACTATGACTCTCGGCGGCGCCAGAATGGTGTCCACACTCTCGCCGTCTAACTGCGGCGGCCGCTGGTGCAATCATGAGGCCGTCCTAGACGTGGCGAACTTTCCCGACGCCATGCCAGTGCCAGCGAACGGCCCGCGCACGGCCTGCACTGTCTGCGGCGCAATCGGCGCGGACGTGCGGCCAAACTGAAGGGAATGCGCGCCGCCTTGTCTGTTCGGTCGAAAACGACTAGCCAGGCGCCTCGAAGGGCGACCGGCTGGCTGGCATTACGGCGCCAGCCTTTTGGCCTTGGCTGAAATTGACCTGGATCAACGGCCCCGGCCAATGCCGCTCCCAGCGTGGCCGGGGCTTTGCTTTTGAGAGCCCATCTGTCGAGCACGAGAAACGTCAGCCTTGGTGCTGTTCAATCGATAGCCAATGGCTATGATTGCAGCATGCCGGTGATTCGGAAAAAGTTCATCGAACAGGCCACCATAGCGGCAGCAATACTCATTTTGGCGCTGGTCCTGATCGGAATGTTTTTTGACCTACATCTGAAGTAATGACTGCGCGGCCCAGTCTCGGCAATATGCGCGCCAATGGCGTTCGCAGCCTCATAGTCTATTGCTCGAATGTGACGAGCCGGCATGAGGCTGTCGTGAGCGTGGACCAGTTGGCCGACACGGTTCCAGTTCGTTCACTCGGGCCACGAATGCGCTGCAAACGATGCGGGCAACGTGGTGCCGATGTGTTCGAAAGGCGCTTTTCCGCCTGCCTCGCTAAATAGCCTTGGTCGCAACCGCCCTATTGAGCGTGGAAATGCCAATTGACGCCGAGCCGCGCGGTGTGCACCTCCATGTCTCCCGCGGTTGCAGTGCCGCCCACGATATTGAGCGTGTCGCTGCCGAGCAGGTCAACGAACAAATATTCAGCTTTGACACTCCAGTTTTGCGCAAACATCCATTCAGCCCCACCGCCGACACTGAAGCCCCATCGAATATCACTTGCCGAGTCATAGCCGCCTGCTGTCAGGGCTGCACGTTGTGCAGCAGTTAAGCCACCGACGCCCGCGCCCGAAAGGCTTATATCGGAGTTGCTAAATTCTGTTTTGACGTGGCCCCACGCCCCTCCGCCGGTGGCGTAAAGGAGCAGCGAATTGTTCGCCAACCATCCGATCCGACCGCGAAAGGTGCCGAAATAGTCGAGCTTCTGTTTCAGGCGAACGATGCCGGTAATATTAAGGGCGAGCCCCTGTGCACCGGCGGCACCCACGCTGCTGTTGACAAACCAGGGTGCTGAATCTGAATCCTCAATGTCGCTCCAGCTGAAATCGGCTTCGAGGCCATACACCCAGGAATCTCTTTGCCAATTGTATCCGATTTGGACGCCACCGAGCCAGCCCTCCGGATCGACAGATAGATTCACAGGGCACCGGCGCTTCGGAGACCGGTTCCTTGAGCGGTAAGTCCGCCGCCGCTGCAATCGTCGTCGTTGCAATAGCGGATGCGGCAGCGATTATTGCAATTGAAAAGTAACGCATGGATGCCCCACAACGAAACAGCGAATAGGCTACCAACACGCCATTGTCTTATCAAAGTTGAGCTGTGCAAATCACTCGACAATTTTGCTCGCTGTGGTGATTTGGCCACAACGCTCTAAGCCCTTGATTGCAGGGACAAAGTCGGAGTTAAACAGGCAACAAAGGGTGGCAAGCGCGGAAAAAGGCCGGCCCTCAACTGCCTCCGGGCGAACGCGTGTCCGCATGAGTTCAAAGCCGGCATCTCGCGCCGCGGGAGCAATGTCGGCGTAGCAAGCCGGCGGCGTTTGAAAAGCATCTCACCCATTCGGCCGCCCTGCTTGGTCCGTCACCTGCGCACGGTTTTAGACCACCGTCCCATATTTGGCGCCGCCGTTGCCAAGGGCAAAGGACGAACCCGACATGTTTCCGAATTGCGGCGACGGCAGCGACGCATAGGCATTCGCGGCCCTGGGAACAGCGCGGCTCGCCGCCGTCCGCTGTAGCGATGCCACAATATCGGCGGGCGGCACGCCATGCTGCGCCGCGACCTGGTTGATTGTGTCATTAATCAGCATCGCATGGCTGGCGTCATGTCCGACTGTCGAGCCGTGCGCGTAAAACGGGCCTGCATAGGACGGCGCGGCGTAAGACGGCGCCACATACGATGAACCGAGGCCATCAAAGCTGCTCGCACCGCCGATAGAATTGATTGCATTCAGGTCGAGCTGCTGCCGATGCCGGTCAACCGCTGCTGCAACGTCCTGCGGCGATACCTGATAGCGGCCGTCCGGGTTCAGCGCAGCCGAAGCAACTCGCAAATCGCATCTCTAAAACCCGATTCCGCCGGGGCGGGCTCGGTCTAGCCGAGGTATTCTCCCTTCCAACCGGGCTGCGACTCAGATGGAATTAGGCACACTCCCCGCTCATGGGACTACCTTGCTCGGCTCACCCTCCCCCGGCGGGCCGAGCCTTTTTGTGCAAACAAATGTCGCTCTCGGCGACAAGCTGCTGCCCATCGACTTCCGCTATGCCCCGTTAGCGACCATAGTCCTGCGGCGATGCAATATGTCGCGAAGGGCCATGTGTGGACGGCTCCGAGTTGGCAAGAGCTTTTTCACGTTTGCATCAATGGTCGGAGCAGCCATGTGTTCGGCCTTTCAGCGCGGCACACGGGGCCGCTGGCCATAATGCCCTCCGCGGATCAGGTCCCGGTCAAAAGCTCGCATTCGACGATGCTCTGGCCCATGTGGGTTATCCTGATCGCCGGATCGACCGGCTCTGCATTACGTGCTGTGCGCCCTTCCCAACTGTTCACATCGCGCCGGACCGACGGCGCGGGTGCCTTCACGCCGCAAGAGCGACGGGTTCCTTGTAGAGCTCACCCTTTGTCATCATGGCCCAAGCCATTCGCGCAATCTTGTTGGCAAGCGCGATAGCGGCGACCTTGGTCGGCCGCCGCGCCAGCAATGCCGTGAGCCAGGGGCGGTGCCTGGTGCCATGGATCTTGGCATAGCGGATGACGGCCAGCGCCCCCGTCGTGAACAGGCTGCGCAGATAGCGGTCACCTCGCTTGCTGATGCTACCCAGCCTGTCCTTACCCCCGCTCGAATGCTGCTTGGGTACCAAGCCGATCCAGGCCGAGAAGTCCCGCCCGGATCGGAATGCCTTGGGATCGGCAATACTGGCCACCAGGGCAGTTGCCAGCGCCGGGCCAACACCGGGAATGGCATCAAGCCTTCTGCTCGTCTCGTTGGAGCGGTGCCAAGCCCTGATCCGTCGATCGAACTCCAATATCTGCGCCTTGAGCGCTTGCAATTGAGCGCCGAGAGCGGCGAGGCAGGCGCGGGCCACTTCCGGGATCCGTTTGTCTCCTGCGTCAGCGACGACTTTGAGGAGCTGCTCAATGCCAGTACGACCGACCGGCGCCACGACCCCGAACTCGGCCAGATGCGCGCGGATCGCATTGATCACTGAAGTCTGCTGACGAATGAACAGGTGGCGCGTGCGATGAAGCACCAGGCAACTCTGCTGCTCGACCGTCTTGATCTCGACGAACCGCATGTTCGGCCTGGCGACCGCTTCGCAGATGGCCTCGGCGTCAGTCGCGTCGTTCTTTTGCCGTTTAACATAGGGCCTCACATAGGCCGGCGGCATCAGACTGACTTCGCGATATCAAGGCCGATGGTTGTTACTGCTTGCATAGTTGGCTCCTCCGAATCGTAGGGCCCTCAACAGCGCCCACTTTCATGGCACTCACGTGCCGGTGGAGGAGCCGTCCACAGCATCAACAGCGGACACAGCCATTAGGCGTGGGCGGGTGGCTCGCCCGGAAACGCACCTGAACGAGGCAAGGTGATTTTGATCTCGGTGAACGCGCCAGGCTGGGTGTCCACCTCGATAGACCCGCCATGTTGCTTGACGATGACGTCATGGCTGATGGACAGTCCCAGACCCGTCCCTTCCCCCGCAGGCTTGGTCGTAAAGAACGGGCTGAACATCTGCTCCTTCACCTCGGGCGGAATACCGGTGCCGTTGTCGCGGATCTTGATCTCCACCCGGTCGCCGAGGTTCCGGGTGCTGGCGGCGAGCGTCGGCTCATAGTCGCCCCCGTCAGCCTGCGCTTTGCGCCTGGTTGCCGCGTAAAAACCATTTGAGATCAGGTTGAGCAGTACCCGGGTCACGTCCTGTGGGAAGACATCGGCCTCACCGGCAGCAGGGTCGAGAGACCGCTCCAGGGTGATATTGAAGCCCTGCTGTTCGGCCCTCGCCCCGTGATAGGCGAGATTGAGGCTCTCCTCGACCAAGGCGTTGATATCCACCGGCCGGTGCTCTGCGGAGCCTTGCCGCGAGTGCTGCAACATATTTTTGACGATCGAGTCCGCACGCCTGCCGTGTTGCACGACCTTATCGAGATTGCCCTGCAGCATGTCCGCGATCTCGCCGATCTCTGCGTGCAGCCTGCCATCGAGGCTGGCTAATGCAAGTGCCTGCCGCAGTTCCTCGATGAGCTCAACTGAAACGGCGGAGAAATTATTGACGAAATTGAGCGGGTTCTTGATCTCGTGGGCGATCCCGGCGGTCAACTGGCCGAGCGAGGCAAGTTTCTCAGTCTGAACCAAACGATCCTGCGCCGTGCGCAGGTCTTCCAGCGATTGACTCAAATCTTCAGTGCGCTGGCGCAACTCGTTTAGCAGCCGCGTATTCTCGATGGCGATCACGGCTTGCGCGGCGAAGTTCTGCACCTGTTCAATCTGCTTTTCGGTGAACGGTCGGACCTCCTGCCGAAAAATAGCAATGGCGCCGATGAAATCGCTATCCTTAAGCATCGGCACGGCCAAAAGGGTGCGGGCGCCGCCATATTTGGCAATTGGATTGTTCGGATCCGCGGCGAACGCATCCGGGACTTGAATCGCCTGCCTTGTCTCGATGATGCGTTTCAGTTCACCAAATCTTTGGGGATCAATGACCGGCGCGTTAGCATGGAATTCCAAATACTTTGGCGGCGCATTATGTAGAGCCACGCGACGAAACATGTTGCCATCACGCAGCAGCATTGAACCGAAAGTGGCTTCACAGATCCGCGTAGCGCTCGCCAACAAGGTTCGAAACACGGGTTCAAGGTCACCGGCAGATGATGAAATAACGCGCAAGACCTCAGCCGTGGCAGTTTGCTGCTCTAGCGATTCGCGCAGATCATTGAGCAGGCGCGTGTTCTCGATGGCGATGACGGCTTGGGCAGCAAAGTTCTGTAGCAGCGCCACCTGCTTCTCGGTAAACGGCTGTACCACCTGGCGGTAAATAGCGATGATGCCGACCAACTCCCCGTCCTTGAGCATCGGCACCGTTGCGAACGAGCGCGCGCCACCATACTTGGTCATCGGGTCGTTGGGGTATTCCGCGGCGACG
>JARRNI010000757.1:0-4245 GCA_037385125.1 Pseudolabrys sp. | reverse complement strand
ATTGGCGATGGCCGTCTGCTTGAGGTAGGTCTCGATGGAGTGCGGCCCCTTCTGATAGTGGCCCTCGATCTCCATCTCGACCCGGGTGCCGTGCGGGCGCTCCCAGACGACCTGCTTCTTGCGGTGGATGTCGGGCCAGTTCCGCGCCACGTCGATCGTCACATACATTTCCGAGGCCAGCTTCCGGCCCTTGACGCGGCTGACGATGTGCAGCGGCTTGCCGACGGTGAGCTGCGCATACATGCCGGCGGCCGAGATCCCCATGCCCTGCTGGCCGCGTGACTGGCTGAGCTTGTGGAATTTGGAGCCGTACAGCAGCTTGCCGAAGATGCGGGCGATCTGGTTCTCTACGATGCCCGGCCCGTTGTCCTCTACAATGACCCGGTATTTGCCGTAGCGGTCGAACACCGCGACCGCGATCTCGGGCAGCATGCCGGCTTCCTCGCAGGCGTCGAGCGCGTTGTCGACCGCCTCGCGCACCGCCGTGACCAGCGCCTTGGCCGGACTGTCGAAGCCGAGCAAATGGCGGTTCTTGAGGAAGAACTCGGAGACCGAAATGTCGCGCTGGCGCTCCGCCATGTCGAGCGCGCTGGCCGGTGCTGGTTGCCTGTCGGACATTGCGGGTGCTGTTTTCCGGGTTGTCCTTGATATCCGATTCCCGCCGCGGACCCTTGACGGAGATCAATCTGCGCCGGCGCGGGCGGTTGGCCGCCGGACCGACGCACGCTATATGTCCGCCGTCGCAAGGGAGCAAACAATGCGCATAGCAGCCATGGCGGCGGGCGCGGTCGGCGCCTATTTCGGCGCCCGCCTGCAGGCGGCGGGCCATGAGGTGTTCTACATCGCGCGCGGCGCCCACCGCGAGGCGATCGAGAAGGACGGCCTCACAATCGAAAGCGTGCACGGCGACCTGCACCTCACCGACGTCAACGTCACCGACGATTCGGGCAAGGTCGGGCCGGTCGACGTAGTGCTGTTCGCGGTCAAGCTGTGGGACACCGAAAAGGCGGCCGAGCGGACGAAGCCGCTGCTCGGGCCCGACACCCGGGTGATCAGCCTGCAGAACGGCGTCGACAGCTACGAGCGCATAGCGCCCATCGTGGGCGTCGAGCGCGCCATTCCCGGCGTCACTTACGTCGTGACCTTGATCGACCGCCCCGGCGTCATCAAGCAGACCAGCCAGATCCAGCGCATCATCTGCGGCCCGCATGACGGCCGCGCCGATGCGCCGCTTGCCGCCTTTGTCGAAGCAGCGAAAGCCGCGAAGATCGACATCACGCTCTCCGACAACATCGCGCACGACCGCTGGCAGAAATTTATCTTGCTGTCGGCTACTTCCGGCGCGACCGCCGTGACGCGTTCGACGATGGGCCCGATCCTGGCCGATCCCGACACCCGCGCGCTTTTCCGGAACCTGATGGCCGAGGCTTTCGCGGTCGGCCGCGCGAAGGGCGTCGCGATCGAGGACGGCCTGGTGGACAACATCATGGCGATGGCCGACAGCAACTTCCCGCCGACTATGAAGGCCTCGATGGCCAACGACCTCGACCGCGGCAACCGGCTCGAGCTCGACTGGCTGGCCGGCGAGGTGTGCCGGCTCGGACGCGAACTGAAGGTGCCGACGCCAGTCAACGAAACCGTCTACGCCGCGCTCAAACTGCACCGCATGGGCCGGCCGCAATAGCGCCGCTAGCGCGCCCTTATTGACCCGCGACGCGCCGCAGATGATGCAGCGTGATCTCCGGCGGGCAGTTGAGCCGTACCGGCACGATCGCCGTTCCCGCGCCGGTCGAGGTGTAGCCGACCATCCGGTCATACTTCCAGGCGCCCGCGCCCATGGCGCGCGGCAGCGCCGCGCTGAGCGTAAGCGGAATCGATCCCGGCAGGCAGATCTGCCCGCCATGGGTATGGCCGCTCAGCAGGAAATCGAAGCCGGCGTGGTCGGCCTGCCGGTAGGTTTCCGGCGTATGCGACAGCAGGATGGAAAAGGCGGCATGCGGAATTCCCGTTGCGGCCCTCTCGATATTGTCCATCCGGAAAAAATGCGCGTCGTCGATGCCGGCCAGATAGATGGTCTCGCCGTCGCGCGCGACCGGCTCATTCTCGTTGAGCAGCATGCGGATGCCCATGTCCTCCAGACCGGGCACCATGCGGATGCTGTCGTGATTACCCAGCACGCCATAGACCGGGCCGCGCAGCACGCCCATGAGCCGCTGCATGAAGGCGAGCGCGGCGTCATACGGGCCGTGGGTGGGCCCGCGATAGTCGCCGGTCAGGACGCAGAGGTCGTAATCGAACGACGGAACCAGCGCGACCAGCCGAGCGTGAAGCCGTCGAAACCGGCCGGCAGCCAGCGCGAGCTGACGGTATTGTGCCTGACCTGCAGGTCCGCGGCGTTACGCCGGCCGCGCCAGTAAAGGCCGCTCGCCATGAGCGCGACACGGATGACCGAATGGACCGAGTACCAGTTCTCGATGTGGAAGAAATTGAGACCCTGGCCGAAAATCTGGTCCTCGTGATCGGCCTCGACGCGGAGACGCTGCCGCGCGTGCGCACGTCCCAGGCGGCGCTCCAATCTGTTGAGAATCGCGTCATTCATCGCGAGGCCGCCGACCGGAAGCTTGCACCCTCAACACATCGTAATCCATGCCGCCCGATTTCGCCGCCCGCCACCGCTACCTCGTTACGGCATCGGCGCGCGCGCCGCACCATGATAGGTGGGCCGCGAGACGGAAATTTAGTATTTGGCTTGAAGACTGCGCCGCGTCAATGCGGGCGGGTTACAGTGTCATGGCGGGGACGTTTCGTATTCTTCACGTCGACGACGACGTGCTCACGCGCGAGGTGGTCGAGCTGTCGCTCGGTCGCGATCCGGCCTTCGTGCTGCTGAGCTGCGCGAGCGGCGAAGAGGCGCTTGACGTGGCGGCTGACTGGGCGCCCGATCTCATCCTTTGCGACGTGATAATGCCCGACATGGACGGGCAGGCGCTGCTCGCGCGTCTCAAATCCGATCCGCCACCGCCGTCTTTCCGGTGGTGTTCATGTCGGGCTGCGCCGACAGCGACGAGGCGCTGATGGGGCGCGGCGCCGCCGGCATGATCGCCAAGCCGTTCGATGCGGCGACGCTTGGCGCCACCGTGCGGCGCCATCTGCATACACCATCAAGCTGGACGCAGCCGGCTGCAATTTCGCCCGGCTTCCTGCGCAAGCCGGCGGCGCCTTGCAGCCGGATCGAGGGCTGGGAGCGCGGGTCAGAGGAAACGCGATAGATAGGCGTAGAGGAACATCGCGAGCAGCCCCAGCATAAAGATGGTCGCCAAGATCTCGCCGACCCTGTCGACGCCAGGTTCGCTGTACCACTCCCGGGACATACCGGCCTCCGCATCGCTTCACGTCGCCAGCCGCCCCTTGCGCCAGAAGGCTTAGCCCGGCCTTGCGCCGAAATCCAGACCGCACGCTCACGGCGCGCGCGCCCGCGTCTGTACCAGGCGGAATCCGGCAAGCATCAGCAGCGCCAGCGCCATCATGGCGCCGGCGAACAGCGCCGGCGCGGCGGCGCTTGCCGTCAGGTCGCGCGCGCATCCGGCGAGCCCCGGCAGCACCGCCATGCCGGCATAGTACCAGGTGAAATAGACGCCCATGCCGCCGGCGCGATGTTCTGCGCGCAGCGCCTCGGCGGGCAGTGCCATGATGAGGCCGGCCGGCGCGCCGATCACCAGCGCCAGCACGGCGAAGGCATAGAGCGGCGCCGGCACGAACGGCAACACCACCGCCGCAAGACCTGCGGCGACGAAGCCGCCGACCAGGAATAGGTTCGGCCTCCCCAGCCGCTCGGCGAGATAGCCGGCGAGCGGCACCGAGGGGATCAGCGCCCAGCCGAGCCAGCTCACGATGCGCCCGGCCACCACCGGCGAAAACCCGTGCGCGCCGAAGAAGCCGGGCAGGAAGCTCACCAGCACGATGTAGCCGACATTGTAGGTCATCCAGATCGCGCCGGCGAACGACACCGCCAGCCACTCGCGCGCGGTCAGATTGAGACGCAAGCCTGCACTTGGTGCCGCGCCGACCTCGGGCGGATCGCGATAAACGAGCACGACCAGCGCGCAGCTTAGAAGCGACAATAATGCCGCCGTCTGCATCGCCGCGCCCCACGACAGCGCCGCCGCCAGGGGCGTGAACAGGATGAGGCCGAGCGCCAGCCCGAGCGGCCAGCTCGCGATCAGGATCGCCATGGCGGTGACGATC
>JARRNI010000756.1:0-3805 GCA_037385125.1 Pseudolabrys sp. | reverse complement strand
TTCCGCGACGGGGCCCTCGTCTTGCGGTATCGGCGTGACGCCGATCAGAAGCGGTAATTAAGTCCGGCGCGCACCACGTTGGTGTCGAAGCTCACTTCGGTCGACGCGCCGCAGGTGGCCGCGCTGCAATTGGCCTTGCCGAGATCGACGTAGAGATATTCCACCTTCGCTGTCCAATGGCCGGCGAGCGCGGCCTCGACGCCGGCGCCAACGGTCCAGCCGGCCCGCGTATCGGTCTCGCTTCCGACGCCGGCTGGCGTCATCTTCACGTCGCCGAAGGCGCCGCCGCCGGGGATGTAGGGCAGCACGCGGTCGAAGGCGTAGCCGATGCGCCCACGCGCGGTGGCGAGCCACTGGTTGCGCGTCTCGCAGGAGATGCCGGCGCAGATATTGGTGCCGGCGGTAGTGTCGCCCTTAATGTTGCTCCAGTCGATATCGCCCTCGAGGCCGAGCACGACGCGGTTCATTTGATAGTTGTAGCCGAACGTGCCGCCGACCAGGCCGCCCGACAAGTCGAAGCCGCTGGTGCCGGCCGGCAGATTCCAATCGGAATGGCCGAAGCCGCCGCCGCCGTTGATGCCGGCATAGACGCCGGTCCAGTTGTAGAAGGCCGGCGCATAAGCCGGCGCCTTGGTCGGCATGGCGCGGCGCCGCGGCAGGTCCGCCGCATGGGCCGCACCCAGCATCGACACCACGGCGAGCGCACCCATGCCCGCCAGAACCATACGCTTCATTGCAAACCTCCTGACCCAAGGCCCCCGCCCCGGTCGAGTGGCGCGCAAAGTATTCGGAAAGGCCGTCGCGTCTAGTGCTTAAAAGCCACAGTGCTCAGCAAGTTGTTGAATGTATTGTCTTAATCATGACGATGATTTGCCACGCTTCCGCCGCGATCAACACTGTTCCATCCTTGCGGCGAATACTTGCGACTAAAGTCTGTATGGAACCAATACGTCGTGCGCGCCCCGGGCTCCGTGAAGCAAAAGCCCCGGACCGCGAAGGCCCGGGGCTCTGCGCCACGTCCGTTTCAGGACCGCTCAGAAGTGATAGTTGACGCCGAAGCGCAGCAGGTTGCTCTGCAGCCCGTTATTCGTCCCGGTGATCGAATAGGCGCGGTCGCCCAGGTCCATGTAGAGATATTCGACCTTGGCCGACCAATGCGAATTGAAGCCGACCTCCATGCCGGCGCCGCCGGTCCAGCCGGTCAGCGTCTTGTCCTCGCTGAGCGCATTGAGCTGGCCGTCCAGCGCGCCATAGGCGAAGCCGAGGGTGCCGTAGAACAGGATGTTGTTGAGCGCGTAGCCGGCGCGGCCGCGCAGCGTGCCGAACCACGGATTGGAGAACTTCCAGGGCGCGAAGGTGTCGTCGGCAGCGGAGGCCTGGATGTCGGTTTCAACGCCGAGCACGAACTGGTTCCACTGCCAATTGTAGCCGAGTTGGGCGCCGCCGGCGATGCCGTTGGGATCGAGGTTGCTGCCGGTGACATGGCTCCACTGGTAGCCGAGGTTTGCCCCGGCATAGAGCCCGGCCCAGTTGTAGGTGAGCGGCGCTGGCGAAGGCGTGGAGTAGTAGGGCGTGGGGCCGCGCGGGAAGTCGGCTGCCATTGCCGTCCCAGAGGCGGCCGCCACGATCGCGACGGTGATCGCCCGCATCGTTTTTTTCATTTTAACCCTCCACTCTTCTCAACGCTTGCCGCAGCCGGCGGAACTCTGGGTCTTGCTTTGCGGGCGACCCGACTCGGCGTCTTTGTTTGCGCGACTTGAATGCGCAAAAAAGAAACTGCCGCGCCGGCCGCCCGGCGAAAGTTCGACATTTTCGTGGAAGATTTATCGCGGGTTTTAAGTTAATCGGTCATGAATCGGTAAGCATCAGCCCTCGTTATCCCTAAAGGAGTCTTAGTGCGCGAAGCCGTGCTCGGTTCGCCTTAACCATGGCTGTTCAGTGGCCCTTTACCATGGGCGCGAGGCGGAACTTTGCGTCCCGCCCAGGCGCCCGCGGTGCGGGTGGCGGCGCGCGCTTGCGCGGCGTATGACGGGCCGGGGGAACCGAGGATGGCTGATCATCACCGGCAATGGACCGCGCGCACCGCGCTCGTCACCGGCGGCGCCCGCCGCATCGGCGGGGCGATTGCGCGCACGCTCGCCCAGGCCGGCTACGCGGTGGTGCTGCACGCCAACCGCTCGCGCGGCGACGCTTCGAGCACGCCCTCGCGGTCAACCTCACGGCGCCGCTGTTTCTGGCCCAGGCCTTCGCCGCGCAGGCGCCGGCCGGCGCGTCGATCGTCAACGTGCTCGATCAGCGCGTGTTCAAACCGACGCCGCGCTTCTTCTCCTACGCGGTGAGCAAGATCGCGCTGCACGCCGCCACCGCCATGCTGGCGCAGGCGCTGGCGCCGAACTTGCGCGTCAACGCGGTGGCGCCGGGGCCGACCCTGCCAAGCCCGCGCCAGAGCGAGGATGAGTTCACGGCGCAGGCCGAGAGCGTGCTGCTCGGCCGCGGCCCGACGCCGGAGGAGATCGCGGCGGCGGTGCTCTATCTGGCGGAGGCGAAAAGCGTCACCGGCGTCACCATTCCGGTCGACGGCGGTCAGCATCTGGCCTGGCGCACCCCGGACAGCGACGTGGCGGAGTGACCAGCAGTCACTCCAGGACACGCGCGGAGCGCGTGGGCCCGGAGGCCAGGGGCCATTTCGCAAAGGCTGTCGTTTGACGCCCTGGATTCCGGGGTCGCGGCCTGACGGCCGCGCCCCGGAATGACAAGGAGTGATGGCGCGGCCCGCACTCGCACATTATTTTGCGCCCATGAACGGCAAACGAGACATCGCCCCCGAGAGCGAGTTGCGCGAGGAGGAGGAAGACTCCGCGCTGCCCGAGCTCGAGCTCGATCTGCAGGACGCGCCGGCCGGCACGCTGAAGGCGGGCCGCGCCGCCATTGCGCGTTATGCCAGGCTCGCGCCGTCCTCGCCCGGCGTCTACCGCATGCTCGACGACAAGGGCGCGGTGCTCTACGTCGGCAAGGCCAAGAACATCAAGAAGCGCGTCATGAACTACGCGCGCCCCACGGCTTACGACGCCCGCATCGCGCGCATGATCGCGGCCACCGTGACGATGGAATTCGTCACCACCAAGACCGAGACCGAAGCGCTGCTGCTCGAAGCCAACCTGATCAAGCGCCTGCGCCCGCGCTTCAACGTGCTCTTACGCGACGACAAGTCGTTCCCCTATATCCTCATCACCTCCGACCACTGGGCGCCGCAGATCCTCAAGCACCGCGGCGCGCGCACGCGGCCCGGCCATTACTACGGGCCGTTCGCCTCGGCCGGCGCGGTCAACCGCACCATCAACGCGCTGCAGCGCGCCTTCCTCCTGCGCTCCTGCTCGGATTCGTTCTTCGAGGCGCGCACGCGGCCCTGTCTGCTGCACCAGATCAAGCGCTGCTCGGCGCCCTGCACGCAGGAGATCGACTACGCGGGCTACAGCGAGTTGGTGCGCGAGGCCAACGCCTTCCTCTCCGGGCGCAGCCGCTCGGTGCAGAAGCAACTCAACGCGGAAATGGACAAGGCCTCCGCCGCGCTCGACTTCGAGCACGCCGCGGTCTACCGCGACCGCCTCGCTGCGCTGTCGGCGATCCAGTCGCACCAGGGCATCAATCCGCGCACCATCGAGGAAGCCGACGTTTTCGCCGTACACCAGGCCGGCGGCTACACCTGCGTGCAGGTGTTCTTCTTCCGCACCGGGCAGAACTGGGGCAACCGCGCCTACTTCCCCAAGGCCGACAAGGCGGTGGGGCCGGGCGAAGTCTTGAGCGC
>JARRNI010000755.1:0-2502 GCA_037385125.1 Pseudolabrys sp. | reverse complement strand
TGAAGAACGTCTCCAAGACGCCGCTGGTCGCCGGCCAGTGGCAGCGCCAGAAGGACGGCTCGTTCGATCTCGTGATCACCGAAAACAAGTCGGCGCCGATGATCCCGGTCGGCGGCAAGCTGAAGCCGCTGGCGTAAAGCGCTTCTTCTTCACCTCCCCCGCTTGCGGGGGAGGTCGGCGCGCCGGAGCCGGAAGGCGAAGGCGCGACGGGAGGGGGTATTTTGTCGCGCTATCATTCCCCCTCCCAACCCTCCCCCGCAAGCGGGGGAGGGAGTGCGCAGCGTCTGGTGAGAGTCCATGCCCCCGATCCTCGCGCTCGAGAAGATCGACAAACGCTTCGGCGCCGTGGTGGTCGCCGACGGCATCGATCTCGTGCTGGCCGAGGGCGAGGCGCTCGGCATCATCGGGCCGAACGGCGCCGGCAAGACCACGCTGTTCGGCATCGCCGCCGGCACGGTGGCGCCCGACGCCGGCCGCGTCACCTTCGACGGCGAGGACATCACGCGGCTCAAGCCGGAGCAGCGCTGCCGCAAGGGGCTGGCGCGTTCGTTCCAGATTCCACAGCCCTTCGCCGGCATGACCGTGTTCGAGAACGTGGTGGTGGCAGCCGCCTTCGGCGCCGGCGAGCGCGAGGCCATGGTCTACGACCGCTGCGCCGCGCTCATCGACCGCTGCGGGCTCGCCGACAAGGCCAACCGGCGCGCCGGCGGGCTGACGCTGCTCGACCGCAAGAGACTTGAGCTGGCGCGTGCGCTGGCGACCAAGCCCCGCGTGCTGCTGCTCGACGAAGTGGCGGGCGGGCTGACCGAGCACGAATGCGGCGCGCTCGTTGCGTTGATCAAGGACGTGCGCGCCGGTGGCGTGTCGATCGTGTGGATCGAGCACGTGGTGCACGCGCTGCTCGCCACCGTCGACCGGCTGGCGGTGCTGCACGGCGGCCGCTTCATCGCCGAGGGCGACCCGCACCAGGTGATCAAGAGCCCGCAGGTGGCGGAGATCTATATGGGGATCGAGGCGGATGCATAATCTTTTCTGTCATTCCGGGACGCCGCGTAGCGGCGGGCCCGGAATCCAGGGCCACACGGAGAACTTGGCCCCTGGATTCCGGGTTCACGCGCTGCGCGCGTGCCCCGGAATGACGGAAGAAAGGCGGGCCGATGCCTGAGCCCCTGCTCGACGTGCGCGCGATCGATGCCTTCTACGGCGACTTCCAGGCGCTGTTCGGCGTGTCGCTGCATGTCGATCCGGGCCAGGTGGTGGCGGTGATCGGCGCCAACGGCGCGGGAAAAAGCACACTGCTGAAGACAATCGCCGGGCTGAGGGCGCCGCGCCGTGGCGAGATCGTCTTCGACGGCGCGCCGATCGCGGGCGCGCCTGCCTTCGCCATGGTCCGCCGCGGCATCGCCATGGTGCCGGAAGGGCGGCGGCTGTTTCCCTCGCTCACCGTCGAAGAGAACCTGAAGATCGGCGGTCAGACCCGGCGGCCGGGACCGTGGACGCTGGAGCGCGTCTACGCGCTGTTTCCGGTGCTGGCCGAGCGGCGCCACCTGTCCGCCCCCGCCCTGTCCGGCGGCCAGCAGCAGATGGCCTCGATCGCGCGCGCGCTGATGGCGAACCCGCGGCTGCTGCTGTGCGACGAGATCAGTCTCGGCCTCGCGCCCATCATCGTGCGCGACATTTACGGGCGGCTGCCGGAAATCGTGGCGGAAGGGCTGTCGCTTATCATCGTCGAGCAGGACATCGTGCAGGCGCTCAATGCGGCGGCGCATGTCTACTGCTTGCAGGAAGGAAGGATCGCCTTGCAGGGCAAGGCGGAAGAGCTGACGCGCGAGGATATCTCGGCGGCGTATTTCGGGGGGTGAGGGATGGAGAAGTCTCACTACGCGGTCATTCCGGGGCACGGCCGAAGGCCGCGAGCCCGGAATCCAGAGCGACCTGCGAATGCCGCCCCTGGATTCCGGGCCCGGCACTTCGCGCCGTCCCGGAATGACAAGGAAATACCATGACCGAATGGATCAACGTCATCCTGCAGGGCGTATTGATCGGCGGGCTGTACGCCATGTTCGCCGCCGGCCTGTCGCTCATCTTCGGCGTCATGCGGCTGGTGAACATCGCGCATGGCGACCTGATCGTGCTGGCGGCCTACGTGGCGCTGATGGTGACCGAAACACTCGGCATCGGGCCGCTCTATTCGCTCGTGCTGGTGGTGCCGATCATGGCGCTGATCGGCTACACCTTGCAGCGCGGGCTGCTCAATTTCACGCTCGGCGAGGACATCCTGCCGCCGCTGCTGGTGACCTTCGGCCTCTCCATCATCATCCAGAACGGCCTGCTCGAATTGTTCACCGCCGACAGCCGCAAGCTGAACGCAGGCCCGATCGAGATCCAGACCTTCCAGGTGGCGCACGGCATCTGGGTCGGCGTGCTGCCGCTCATCCAGTTCGTCGTGGCGGTGGCGGTGATCTGGGGCCTGCAGGTGCTGTTCTACAAGACCGCGCTCGG
>JARRNI010000754.1:0-3983 GCA_037385125.1 Pseudolabrys sp. | reverse complement strand
GCGTTCGGCCGCGAATACGATCTCGACATCTTCATGATCGTCGCCGTCTCCGACTTCAACATGGGGGCGATGGAGAACAAGGGCCTCAACGTCTTCAACGACAAATACGTGCTGGCGAGCGCGGAGACCGCCACCGATTACGATTTCACCCACATCGAGGGCGTGATCGCGCACGAATATTTCCACAACTGGACCGGCAACCGCATCACCTGCCGCGACTGGTTCCAGCTCTGCCTGAAGGAAGGCCTCACCGTCTTCCGCGACCAGGAATTCTCCTCCGATATGCGCTCGCGTCCGGTCAAGCGTATCGCCGACGTGCGGGGCTTGCGCGCCGCCCAGTTCGTCGAGGATGCCGGACCGCTCGCGCATCCGGTTCGGCCCGAGGCCTACAAGGAGATCAACAACTTCTACACCGCGACCGTCTACGAGAAGGGCGCGGAAGTGGTGGGCATGGTGCGCACCCTGCTGGGGCCGGAGAAATTCCGCGCCGGCATGGACCTCTATTTCGAGCGTCACGACGGCGAAGCCGCCACCATCGAGCAGTTCATCCAGTGCTTCGCCGACGTCAGCGGCCGCGACATGAGCCAGTTCATGCGCTGGTACAGACAGGCCGGCACGCCGCGGGTCACGGTCGCTGGCCGCTTCGATCCCGCCGCCAAGAGCTACACGCTTGACCTCAAGCAGAGCGTACCGCCGACCCCCGGCCAGCCCGACAAGGAGCCGATGGTGATTCCGCTCGCCCTCGGCCTGGTCGGCAAGGACGGCCGCGATCTGCAGCTCACGCTTGCCGGCGACGGCGCGATCGAGCGCGGCGTACTCGTGCTCGACAAGCCGGCGCAGAGCGTCACCTTCACCGGCATCACCGAGCGCCCCATGCTGTCGATCAACCGCGGTTTCTCGGCGCCGATCAAGCTCGACACCGACTTGACCGGCGACGATCTCGCCTTTCTCGCCGCGCACGACAGCGACCCCTTCAACCGCTGGCAGGCGCTGCAGACCATCTCGATGCGGCTCCTTATCGACAACGTCGCGCGCCTGCGCCAGGGCCAGACGCCGCGCAGCGACGACAAGCTGATGGTGGCGCTCGCCGCCATCCTCGAGGACGAGCGCCTGGAGCCGGCTTTCGTCGCGCTGGCACTGGTGCCGCCCGGCGAGGGCGACGTGGCGCGCGAGATCGGCCGCGACATCGACCCCGACGCCATCTTCCGCGCCCGTAAAGCGCTGCGCGCCGAGATCGGCGCCCGGCTCGAGCCGGCGCTGTCGACGCTCTGCAAGCGCCTGACCGTGCACGGCGGTTATTCGCCCGACGCCAAAAGCGCCGGCCGCCGCGCCTTGCGCAATGTCAGCCTCGACCTGATGGCCGCCACCGCCGCCGCGGAGGCTATCGAGCGCGCCGCCCGGCAATACCAGGCCGCCGACAACATGACCGACCGCATGGCCGCGCTCGCCACCCTGTCGCTGCACGACGTGCCGCAGCGCAGACGTGCCGCAGCGCAAGCAGGCCTTGGACGATTTCTACAAGCGCTATGCTTCCGACGCGCTGATCGTCGACAAATGGTTCTCGCTGCAGGCCACCATCCCGCAGCCCGACACCCTCGACCGCGTGCGCGAACTGACCGGCCACTCCGCCTTTTCGATTTCCAATCCCAACCGGGTGCGCGCGCTGATCGGCGCCTTCGCGCAAGGCAATCCCACACAGTTCAACCGCGCCGACGGCGCCGGCTATGAGTTCGTGGCCGAAACCGTGCTAAGCCTCAATTCGAAAAACCCGCAACAGGCGGCACGGCTTTGCACCGCCTTCCGCGCTTGGCGCACGCTGGAAGACGGCCGCCGCGCCAGGGCGCAAGCCGCGCTCTCGCGCATCAAGGCGTCGCCCGGCCTTTCGCGCGACGTCGCCGACATCGTCGAGCGCGCGCTGGCGCCCGTTTGACGGACGGGCGTACGGCGACGGCAGGAAGTGCAGCACCGGGCTGCCGCAATGCCTTATCCCTTGACCACATTTTGTTATTTGTGGGTAACGTTTTCTAAATATTTGACTCCGGTCTCTCGACAAATCGCAGCCCATCGATTCCAATCGAAACTGATTCGGAAAGCGATGCGGCACATCCTTCCGATCAGGGTGGGTAGGGGAAATCCGAACGGAGGCCGTCCATGGCGCGCGCCGGCGTGGCGAGTGCGTCTACACATTCCGATTCGATCAAAGGCCTCGCGCAATCGGTCGCCAAGCCGGCTTACCGCCGCCTGCTGACCGCCGAGCCGGTCCTGCGGCGCGCCGTTCCGGTGCTGATCATCGCCTTCCTTGCGACCATCTGCGTCGGCGCCGTGGTGCAGGCATTGGATCACCGCCGCCAGACCCTCAACGACATGGTGACGACGCTGGACGCCGCGGCCGATCTCGCCGCCGCGCGCCTGCAGCAGCCGCTGAAAAATCCGGCTGACGCCGTCGAGCGGCCGCAAGAAATTCTCGCCCGCGCGCTGCCCGACTGGGCGACCCGCACGGGCCGGCGCTTCATCCTCACCAACCCCGATGGGGTGGTGACGGCCGCCGTCCCCGCCACCGAGGACACCATCGGCCGGCCGCTCATCGCCCTTCTGGGCCCGTCGCAGCCGCTCACCACCGTCTTCGGCGCCGGCACCGGCGTCATGGAGATCGCGCTGGCCGACCAGACGCCGGCGCTGGCGACCGTGCGCATGCTGAAAGGCCCGTTCGGCCAGGTGGCGGTGGTGCAGCCGCGCCGCGCCGCGCTCGCCTCCTGGCGCTCGCTCACCACGCTCACGCTGACGCTGTCCGCCACCACCGGCTTCGTCGTGCTGATCCTAGGCTTCGCCTTCCACTGGCAGGCTACGCGCGCGCGCGAGGCCGACGTCATCTACGAGACGGTGCGCACCCGCATCGACACCGCGCTCAACCGCGGCCGCTGCGGCCTGTGGGACTGGAACCTCGCGCGCGGACGCATCTTCTGGTCGCAGTCGATGTTCGACATTCTCGGCCTCGAGGTCCAGGACGACCTGCTCTCCTTCGGCGACGTGAGCGCGCTGGTGCATCCCGACGACGTGCAGCTCTACGAGCTCGCCACCGAGGTCGTCGACGCCAAGGTGACGGTGATCGATCACGCGTTCCGCGTGCGCCACGCCGACGGCCACTGGGTTTGGCTGCGCGCGCGCTTTGAACTGGTGAGCCAGCCGCGCGAGCCGGGCCCGCATCTCATCGGCATCGCGGTCGACGTCACCGAGCAGAAGAACCTGGTGGAAAAGACAGTGGCCGCGGATCTCCGCCTGCGCGACGCCATAGAGACCATCCCGGAAGCCTTCGTGCTGTGGGACGCGGACAACCGGCTCGTGCTGTGCAATTCCAACTTCCAGGAGTTGCACGACCTGCCCGACGAAGCGATCGCCGTCGGCGCTTCCTACGAGTCGGTGGTGGCCGCGGGCCGCAAGCCGGTGGTGCGCCACAAGGCGGTGGCCGACGGGCCGGCTGCTCCCGGCGCCCGCACCTTCGAGGCCCAGCTCGAGGACGGCCGCTGGCTCCACATCAGCGAGCGCCGCACCAAGGACGGCGGCTACGTCTCGGTCGGCACCGACATCACAGCGCTCAAGATGCACGAGGAGAAGCTGGTCGACAGCGAGAAGCGCCTGATGGCGAGCGTCGCCGACCTGCGCGCATCGCAGCAGCGCTCCGCCGAGCTCGCCGAGAAATATGGCGCCGAGAAAACCCGGGCCGAGGAAGCCAATCAGGCTAAATCGAAATTCCTCGCCAATATGAGCCATGAGCTGCGCACGCCGCTCAACGCCATCATCGGCTTTTCCGAGATCATGGAGTCGGGCATGTTCGGTCCGCTCGGCGCAGAGAAATACAAGGAATACTGTGCCGACATCCACTCGAGCGGGCAATACCTCCTCGACGTGATCAACGACGTGCTCGACATGTCCAAGATCGAGGCCGGCCGCATCCGTCTCGACTTCGAGGATCTCGCGCTCGACCA
>JARRNI010000753.1:0-2506 GCA_037385125.1 Pseudolabrys sp. | reverse complement strand
CACGGCTTTTCCCGGTGGACGGGAAGCTCGTAGCCGGCCGGTAGGTCTTGGAGTCGTTGCACGACGTAGGCGACCGGGCAATGCCGGGCGATGCGCGCGCCCACGCGGGCCTGGAACGCCTCTTCAATGTCCTCGCGGATCACAAACACGACCCGGCCAAAGCCCGCGCGCAGGGCGTCGTACACGGAATAATCGATGATGAGCTGGTCGTTAGGCCCGACGGGGTCCATCTGCTTCAATCCGCCGTAACGGCTCCCGATGCCGGCGGCCATCACTACCAGGGTCGGTTGGGACATACATGCTCCTATTTGATACTATTCCGGTCGACTCTTCACACCGTCAACGATGGGTTCTCAGTGGGTCAAGGTTACTTTGGAAAGACCGCGGGGGGATTCGGTGTCAAAGCCCCGGGCGCGGGTCAAGTGATAGCAGAACAGCTGCGCCGGCACGATGCTGACCAGCGGGCTCAACCACTCGGGCAGCTCCCTGGGGAGGGGCAGCGGTGTGTGGGCCAGCGACAGGGCCTCCTCGCGGTTCGATACGACCAGCAGTTCCGCTTGATGTTCATTGATCCTGACCGTGAAGACCGGCGTGACCGAAGGCCTGCGGCGGCGCCTGCTGCTGGCCGGCGCGGCCTTCGCCTTCGCCGCTGCCGCCTGGGTCATGCATTTCATCGTGCTGCTGGCCGCGCAACCGCCGCTCGCCGCCGACTATGTGATCTTTCCGACGCTGCTGTCCTTCCTGGTCTGTGTGCTGGTGGCGGGGCTGGCGGTGCATGCGATCGGCGCCGGGCCGTTCACGCCGGCGCGTCTGGCGCTGGCGGCCTGCCTGCTGGCCGCCGCGGTGGTTGCGCTGCACGTTTTCGGCATGACGGCATTGGCCGTGACGGAGGAGGCGCCGCTTGCGCTGGCGGCGGGCGCGCTGGTCGCCCTTGCCGGCAGCGCGCTGGCGCTGTGGCTCGCGTTCGGCCGGGCCGGACCGCCGCCGCTCATGCTGGCGGCAACCATTTTCGGCCTCACGGTCGCGGCCGCGCATTTCATAGGGCTTGTCGGCACGCGCATCGCCGCGCTGCCGGTCGGCCCCATCGAGCCGGCCCTGTCGAGCGGCTGGCTCGCCATTGTGGCCGCTGTGGCCGCCTTCGCCATCAGCGCGGTTTTCCTCCTTCTGCTGGCGCCGGAGCGCGCACACCCCGCGCCCGAGAGCCTGAAAGCGGCGGTGGCCGCCTTCGCCGAGAACGAGGAGGCGGCGCTGCCCATCGCGGCCAATCCGGCCCCCGCCGCGGTCACCGACGCCAAGCTGCGGCGCGGCACCTATGCGCCGCTCGGCGGTGCCGGCGCCCCGCCGCCGCGCGTTGCCGAGCACCTGCCGATCGAGCGCGACGGCGCCACTTATTTCCTGCCGGTCGAGCAGGTGGTGGCTGTGCAGGCCAACGCCCATTACACCTATCTTTTCGACGGCAGCGCTAAATTGTTCTGCCCGCTTGCCATCGGCGAGGTCGAATCCCGCCTCGACCGCGGCCGCTTCTTGCGCGTGCACCGCAGCCACATCGTCAATATCGAACGGGTGGCCGGCTTCAGGCGCTCGGGCGACAGCGAGACCGTCGAGCTTGCCGCCGACGAGCGCTATACGGTGCCAGTCAGCCGCAGCCGGGCCGGCCTGCTGAAATCGCGCATCGGCGAGAAGAACGGCGGGCCCGGCGCCGACAAGCCGGTACGTTCCTGATCTTTGCCGCAGGAAAGGCCTGGCCATTGCGTCAGCCCTGCTGACGCAGTTCGTGCAAAGGCCCCGCCATTCGTGCAAGGCGAGGCCCTCTGGTGCATCTTAAGTTGTTGCTGCGCCGCACAGCCCGGCATGCTCGCTATAACCACAACCAACAAGCGGCGCCGCGTCTTCGCCTTGCGCTGAGGCCGGCCCGGGGGAGGATGCCCGTGATACCCGGCGCTTTCGACTATCACCGTCCGTCGTCCGTGCAGGAAGCGGTCGGGCTGCTCGCCCAGTTCGGCGAGGACGGCCGCGCCATTGCCGGCGGCCACAGCCTCATTCCGATGATGAAGCTGAGGCTCGCCAGCCCGTCCCATCTGGTCGATCTCGGCGGGGTTTCCGACCTCAAAGGAATCCGCGAGGAGGGGGGCGACGTCGTCATCGGCGCCACCACCACCCAGCACGAGCTGATCGGCTCCGACGCGCTCGCCAAGAAGGTGCCGATCCTGCGCGAGGTGGCGCTGCAGATCGCCGATCCGCAGGTGAGATATGTGGGCACGCTCGGCGGCAATGTCGCCAATGGCGACCCCGGTAACGATATGCCGGCGGTGATGATGTGCCTCAACGCCACCTATCATGCCGTCGGCAAGTCGGGCGAGCGCAAGATCGCGGCGCGCGAGTTCTACCAGGGCGCCTATTTCACCGCGCTGGAGCCGGGCGAGATCGTCACCGCGGTGCGCATCCCGGTGCCGGCCGCCGGCCACGGCCATGCCTATGAGAAGCTCAAGCGCAAGATCGGCGATTA
>JARRNI010000752.1:0-2510 GCA_037385125.1 Pseudolabrys sp. | reverse complement strand
ACTCGAAGCTGCCGAAGCGCTGTTCAAAAGAGGCAATTTCAGCACCATCGACGTGACCGCCAAGCCGCTCGAAACCACCGCCGACGAGATCATCCAACTGCTCACCCGTCGCTTCGGGGGGTAAGTTTTGTAACAACCCCAGGGCGTCCCTTCCCCACATTTACACACCATTAATATTCCCACTTTTCCGGGGTGGTATAATACAGGTTTGTGTTCGCCTATGCCTGGCGAGCGTGTAAGACATCGCAGCAACCACTAATCCCAATTATAAAACAGATGTGCTATAATAGCCGCAGTCTATTGATGAGGGCCTCAGAATGTCTGAAAAAATGATCCGCGTCGTTGGTGCCAACGAGCACAATCTTAAAAATCTTAGCGTCGATATCCCCCGCGATAAATTCGTGGTGATCACCGGCCTGTCCGGGTCGGGCAAATCTTCCCTGGCGTTCGACACCATCTTCGCCGAGGGACAGCGGCGTTACGTCGAGTCGCTCTCGGCCTACGCCCGCCAGTTCCTGGGGCAGATGGCCAAGCCGCGCGTCGACCACGTCGAGGGCCTGTCGCCGGCGATCTGCATCGAGCAGAAGGCCGCCGGCAAGAGCCCACGCTCGACCGTCGGCACCGTCACCGAGATCTACGACTACATGCGCCTGCTGTGGGCGCGCGTCGGCGTGCCCTATTCGCCGGCAACTGGATTACCAATTGAAAGCCAGACCGTCAGCCAGATGGTCGACCGCGTGCTGGCGCTGCCCGAAAGCACGCGCATCTACGTGCTGGCGCCGCTGGTGCGCGGCCGCAAGGGCGAATACCGCAAGGAATTGGCCGACCTGCTCAAAAAGGGCTATCAGCGGGTCAAGATCGACGGCGCCTTCCACGAGATCCAGGAGGTCAAGCCGCTCGACAAGAAGTTCACCCATGACATCGACGTCGTGGTCGATCGCCTTGTTGTCAGAGGCGATATTGCAACGCGGCTCGCCGACTCGCTGGAGCAGTGCCTGAAGCTCGCCGATGGCCTCGCGGTCATCGAACTGGCCGACTCCAAGGCCACCGGCGCCGCCGCCAACCGCGGCCGCAACGCCAATGCCGAACGGCTGATCTTCTCGGAGAAATTCGCCTGCCCGGTCTCCGGCTTCACCATTCCGGAGATCGAGCCGCGGCTGTTCTCGTTCAACAACCCGTTCGGCGCCTGCCCGGAATGCGGCGGCCTCGGGCTGGAGCAGCACATCGACGCCGAGCTGGTCATCCCCGACAAGAACGCGTCTTTGCGCAAGGGCGCCATCGCGCCCTGGGCGAAATCGTCGTCGCCCTATTACCTGCAGACCCTGACCGCGCTCGCCAAGCACTACAAGTTCACGCTCGACACCAAGTGGAAGGACCTGCCGAAGAAAACGCAGAACGCCATCCTCTACGGCTCCGGCGACGACGAGATCAAGTTCGTCTATGACGACGGTCTGCGCGGCTACACCACCAAGAAGCCGTTCGAGGGCGTGGTCACCAATCTGGAGCGCCGCTTCCACGAGACCGAGAGCGAGTGGGCGCGCGAGGACTTGGCGAAATACTTCACCGACGTGCCCTGCCACGCCTGCCACGGCGCGCGCCTGAAGCCGGAAGCGCTGTGCGTCAAGATCGCCGGCGCAACAATCGCCGAGGTCGCCGACCTGTCGATCCGCCGCGCCGGCGAATGGGTGGCCGCCCTGCCCGCGCGGCTCAACGCCAAACAGAATGAGATCGCCGGCCGCATCCTCAAGGAAATCCGCGAGCGCCTGCGCTTCCTGGTCGACGTCGGCCTCGATTATCTCACCCTCAGCCGCGCCTCCGGCACGCTCTCCGGCGGCGAGAGCCAACGCATCCGGCTCGCCTCGCAGATCGGCAGTGGCCTCACGGGTGTTCTTTATGTGTTGGACGAGCCCTCGATCGGCCTGCACCAGCGCGACAACGCCCGCCTCCTGGAAACGCTGCGCCGCCTGCGCGACCTCGGCAACACCGTCATCGTGGTGGAGCACGACGAGGACGCCATCCGCACCGCCGACCACGTGCTCGACATCGGCCCCGGCGCCGGCATCCACGGCGGTCATATCGTGGCGCAGGGCACGGTGTCCGACCTGGTCGCCGCGCCCCATTCGTGGACCGGCCAATATCTCTCCGGCGAGCGCTTCGTGCCGACACCGGAGCGCCGGCCGGTCAACAAGCGCCGCACCCTGAAGGTCGTCAACGCGCGCGGCAACAATCTGAAAGGCATCGACGCCGAGATCCCGCTCGGCCTGTTCACCTGCGTCACCGGCGTCTCCGGCGGCGGCAAGTCGACGCTGCTGATCGACACGCTCTACAACGCGGTGGCGCGCAAGCTGAACGGCGCCTCGCTCGCGCCCTCCCCGCACGACCGCATCGAAGGGCTGGAGCACATCGACAAGATCATCGACATCGACCAGTCGCCGATCGGCCGCACCCCGCGCTCCAACCCGGCCACCTATACCGGCGCCTTCACGCCGATCCGCGAATGGTTCGCCGGC
>JARRNI010000751.1:0-2513 GCA_037385125.1 Pseudolabrys sp. | reverse complement strand
GCCACCGGCACGGTACTGGCGCATCAGCATGTACGATTTGGATGGTTTTCTTATCGGCAGTCCTATCCGGCGCTACGGCATCGGCAATATGGCCGAGAAGCTGCAGACCAACCCAGACGGGTCGCTGACGCTCTACATCCAGCACGACTTCCCCGGCATGGAGAAGAAAGTGAACTGGCTTCCCGCGCCGAAAGAGGGCTTTTTCCTTATGATGCGAATGTACCAACCGGAAAAACGGATGTATCGAGGTGATTACATCGTGCCGCCATTGCAGCGACTGCAATGAACCCGGGAGCTCCAATTTCGCGCCTATTTAGGGTTCAAGAAAGCCGGCCATTGAGCCGCGGCACCTGCCAACATGCACATGTCGCCTATTGGCCCATCTCTCCCGTTCGTACAGGGTGGCGAAATGTCGGCAATGCAGCCATAGGCGGACCTATTGTTGACATTGCCAAAAGCGACGTGAGTACCGTTTCTGCACATAAGGGCGCTTCATGACCGCTTTGCATTCCGGCTAAAGCGAAGGCTCGTCAAGTGTACGACCGATAAACAAAACTGCTGCTGCAACCCAAGCAACTGCGGGCTTTACTCGGTGTTTTTGAAATCACCCCGGGGGGTCGATTTCTGGCCGAATGCGCTGTGATAGGGGACCCATTCGCTCCCGTCGCCTGCCGTCAGGTCATTGGTTGCGATTTGCGTATTGCCGACGAGGCGCTCAACGCTGGCATTAGAGATTGCTAAAGACTGTGCGCCAGCTCAAAGGGATACGAACTCTAGCCCAACCAAAACACCCTTACGCCAGACGACTTTGCAGCGCCTTTTCAGCGATGATTTGTCGTCTAGCACCAGCGTAAATTCCTCCGGCAATGCTAGCTCCGGCGCACGAAGGCGTGCACCCTTGAGCGTCATGTCGAGCACCGTACATGGCAGCAGATTTTTCTGCGCTGTCTCGACCCATGCACGGAACTGCGTCTTCTTTCGAGATGCCTTCCGACGTTCTTGGAGGGTGCTAGATCCTGTCATCAGCAAAATCTGTTCGTTAAGATTTAACGTGGGGTATAAATGCGCGGTTAACGGTTTCCAAATGGCTTAATAATCCGGAAAAATCTTGTCATCGATAACTTCCGGTTGTTCGGTAATCAGCACTGCCTCTTTTGGCTGGTTCACTGCCGCAACTGGGGGCAACTGCGACCTTTGCTCCGAGTTTTTGAAGTATCCGCCCACGGTTACTCTCTGGCCGAACAGGCGGTGAAAAGGGGACCCCTTCGCGGGCGTTCGAGCGCGATCAGACCGCAAGCCTCGCCAGCAACCGCGAGGCAAAGGTCGGATGCCACGAGCCACCGCGAGGCGTGAGGCTGCCTCGGGCGTTTAGTTCAGCGGCAATAGCACGAACGCTGGTGAACCCTTGGACAGTTCACGCAGCCTTAATGTTTGCCCGCCTGTAGCGCGTCGTGTGTAACCCCATGAGCGCATTGAGCACGCTATTAAGCTGTCCGAGTGTAAACGGCTTATGCAGCAACGGAATGTGCGAGTGTCGCGCTTCGAACGGGCGAGAGTAGCCCGTTACGAAAGCGAAGGGCACTTTCATTTCCACTAGGAGGTCGGCAAGCTCCGGGCTGTATTGGCCGCCGAGGCTGAGGTCCAGCAGCACCACATCAAAGTCGCGCTTGCTGATCTCCCGGCGAGCCGAAGCGATGCCGTTGGCAAACCCAGACACCTCGTAGCCAAGTTCATGGATCAACTCGGCGAATATCGCCGCAATAAAAGGTTCGTCCTCGACAACGAGCACGCGACGGCCCGCTGGGTTAGGACGCGAAGGGGCCATGAGACGCCTCCATCAAAATCACACACTCGGGAACGCGGTCTGCCAAGTTCGCCACTTTCGCTGACGTCATCGCCGCGAACCCGATAGCATCTGCCCTTAGGACGGGGTGGCGTTGATCTAGATCAAATCCGCAACTTGTACTCGTTTTGTCGGTTCGCTGTTGCCACAATTTGAGCGGCCGTGGCCTCTTCTCCGAGATTTTGAACCTATCCTAGGTGCGGATTTCTGACCGAATACGCCGCAATATGGGACCTTTTTGCTCGGATGCGTCGCTACGCGCCAAGCCGTGCCAACGGCCGAGCCGCAGAGGTTGGGTGCCATGAGACACTGAGGGGTGAGGAGCCGAGCAGTCGCATGAGGGTTTACCCGTCTCTTTAAAACCGCTGGCCCCCGAAGACCCCACCGGAAAACTCCCGCAACAGACGGCTAATTTCGGTGACCAGCACCTGACCGAAGGGCAGACACGACTTACCGCAGGAGGGCTACGGGCTTATCAGTGGGCTCTTGGTATTCGATTGCTTCTACTTCATCGGCATTATGTCGCCAGTCGTGGATGTCCCTTGCGCCCCGCCAAGAACGCACCCATTTAAGGACGGACTGCCAAAATCTAAAAGCTGACTGACATGAGCACCAAAGCACTTTTTCGTAACATTAAGGCCAGCGTGGCCTGCACTAAGTGCCGTGCATG
>JARRNI010000750.1:0-2514 GCA_037385125.1 Pseudolabrys sp. | reverse complement strand
CCCGAACTGTGTCCGGGCGCGGCGTTGCCGTTGATGCGCACCGAGGGAAACTGATTGTAGCGCGTGATCGAGGCCGGCCCCAGGATGGTGGAGGTCTTAACCAGGCTCTGCAGCGGCACCATGGCGCCCTTGGCGCTCCGCACATAGAGCTTGCTGATGTCGCCGATCTTCTTGCGGAACTGTTGCTGATCCTCGACCTGGACCTCGAACACGCGGCTGTAGAGATTGAAGTTGTTGACGAAGCGCGAGCTGAGATGCGCCCGCATGGCGGCGAAGACCTCCGCCGGCGCGACGCCGAACTGGGCGATGCGGGTGCGGTTGATTTTGGCCAGCACTTCCGGCACCGAGGCGCTGAACGTGCTGAATACGGATTTCAGCCGCGGGTCCTGATTGGCGGCGACCAGCAGCCCGCGCATGGTGGCGGCGAGCTGTTGCGGCGACTGGCCCTGCACCGCCTGCAATTGGAATTCGAAGCCGCCGGTGTGGCCGAGGCCGGAGATCGGCGGTGGATTGAAGGCGACGATGGTGGCGCGCGGATCGGCCGCGAACTGCCGCATCAGCTTGGCGATCAGCGCGTGCACGCTCTGCGATGGCGGCCGTTCGCTCCAGGGCTTGAGCACCGCAATGACCAGGCCGACATTCGATTGCTCGCCCGAGAGGAAGCTGTAGCCGGCGACGCTGATGACGTTGGCGACGCCCGGCGTCTTCTTCAGCGTCTGCTCCACGCTGTGGATCACCGCCTGGGTGCGCGGGAAGGCGGCGGCGTCGGGGAGCTGCACGTTGATGAAGAAATAGCCCTGGTCCTCGCTGGGCAGGAAGCCGGTGGGCAGTATCCTGAACAGGCCATAAAGCCCGGCGCCGACCACAACGAAGGCGAGCACCACCGCGATCCCATGCTGTCCGAACCAGCCGGCGGCGCGCACATAGCCGTTGCGCGTGTGCTCGAGCCCCACGGAGAACCAGCGCAACGGGCCGCGGTGCGGCCGCGGCGGCCGCAACTGCAGGCTCGCCAGCGCCGGGCTTAAGGTCAGCGCGTTGACCGCCGACAACAGCACCGCGACCGTGATGGTGACCGCGAACTGGCGGTAGAGCTGGCCGGTGACGCCGCCGAGGAAGGCCACCGGCACGAACACGGCGCCCAGCACCAGGGTGGTGGCGATGATCGGCCCCGTCACCTGCTGCATCGAGCGGTGCGCGGCCTCCGCCGCCGAGATATCGGGGTTCTCCTCCAGCAGTCTTTGCACGTTTTCTACGACGACGATGGCGTCGTCGACGACCAGCCCGATCGCCAGGATAAGCGCGAACAGCGTCACCGTATTGGCGCCGTAGCCGACGATGTAGAGGATTGCGAACACGCCGATCAGCGACACCGGCACGGTCAACATCGGGATCAGCGTCGCGCGCACGTCCTGCAGGAAGACGTAGGTGACGAGCAGCACCAGCACGAAGGTGAGCGCCAGCGTGGTGGCGATCTCTTCCACCGTCGCGGTGACGAACCTGGTGGTGTCGAAGACGATGGCATAGTTGAGGTCCTTCGGAAAGCGGGCCGAGAGTTTCTGCAATTCCGCGCGCACCGCGGTGCTCACCGACAAGGCGTTGGCGCCGGGCGCCTGGTAGATGATGATGGTGGCCGCCGGCTTGCCGTCGAGCCGTGCTTCGGAGTTGTAGGACTCCGCGCCGAGCTTCACCTTGGCGACGTCACGGATGCGTACCACGGCGCCGTTCGGATTGGTGCGCAGCACGATGTTGCCGAATTGTTTGGGCGTGCTGAGGCTTCCGTGCGCCACGATGGTGAGCTGCTGTTGCTGGTTGGTACCGATCGGCGGCGCGCCGATTTTGCCCGCCTTAGCCTGCACGTTCTGCGCCTGGATGGCGGCCATGATGTCAGCCGCGGTGATACCGAGCTGGCTCATGCGTGTCGGGTTCATCAAGATGAGCATGGAGTAGTTGAGCGCGCCCAGCACGGTGGCGTCGCCGACGCCGGGAATGCGCGCCAGCGCGTCGCGCACATTGATGCTGGCGTAGTTGTTGACGAAGATCGGGTTGTGCGTGCCTTTCGGCGAATAGAGATTCACCGCCATCAGCATGCTGGTGGATTCCTGCCGCACGGTGATGCCCTGCTGCACCACGCTGGGTGGAAGTTGCGGTTCCGCCTGGGCGACGCGGTTCTGGACGTCGACCTGGGCGAGGTCGGGATCGGTGCCGATGGCGAAGGTGACGTTCAGCGCGTAGCTGCCGCTCGTGCTGGTCGACTCCATGTACATCATGTTCTTGGCGCCGTTCACCTGCGCCTCGATCGGCGCGGCGACGCTGTCGGCGACCACCTGCGGGTCGGCCCCGGAATAGGTCGCCCGCACCTGCACCACCGGCGGCGTGACGTGCGGAAACTGCGCGACCGGAATGACGGTGAGCGCGATCAGCCCGGCAAGCACGGTGACGATCGAGATCACAATCGACAGATTGGGCCTGCGGATGAACAGATCCGAGATCATGGGCGGGGTGCTGCCGGGGCGC
>JARRNI010000749.1:0-2526 GCA_037385125.1 Pseudolabrys sp. | reverse complement strand
CATAAGCTAGATCATCACACGTGATTTCTAAATCGATATTCTCTTTGCTTTCGTAATCGATGGATTTAGCATGCTCATCCAGACAAACAACATTTGGAAGGCTCCCGACAGGCGCACCCACCATTGCTAACTTGATCGCCTCCTTATCTCGTTGGGATTTTACCACGATGACTGCAGGTTGCGTATCTTCGAGAATGGAATACAATCGTTTTGATGGAATATCTTTTTCAAGCGCCAGGTAAACGCCACCTGACTTCAGTATTGCCAAAAGTGCCACAATTAAGTCGAACGACCGTTCCATGTAACACGCTACAAAGCGTCCTTGCCTAACACCGTAGTGTTGCAAAAAGCGCGCGAGTTGGTTGGATTGCGCATTGAGTTCGGCATAGCTCAACTCTGATTTTTCGATTACCAATGCCACCGCATCCGGGGTGCGTTCGACCTGGGCCTCGAAAAGTTGGTGAACGCATTTGTCCCGCGGGTAGTCCACCTCGGTCTGATTCCATTCCAGCAGCAGCTGATGGCGTTCAGCCTCCGTGAGCAGCGGCAATTCAGCGATGCGGGCCTCGGGATTGGCGGCAATGCCCTGCAGCAATATCTGATAGTGGCCGAGCATTCGCCGAATTGTGTCTGCGTCAAATAGGTCCGTGGAGTATTCAATCTGGGCCTTCAGTCCGTCCGTCTCCTCGCTCACGGACATCGTCAGATCAAATTTGGATGTCGCAGAAGACACACCGTGCAAGCTCAAACCTAGACCGCCCAGCTGCGTCGGTACGGGCGACGTGTTTGATGTGAACATGACCTGGAATAGGGGGTGGTAGTTCAAATTGCGTTCGGGCTGCAGCACCTCCACCAGCTTCTCGAATGGCAAGTCCTGATGGGCATAGGCGCCGAGCGTCACCTCCTTCGTCCGCCGCAGCAGTTCCCGGAACGTCGGGTTCCCCGAAAGATCGCCGCGCAGCACCAGAGTGTTGACAAAGAAGCCGACCAACCCCTCAAGCTCCATCCGGTTGCGTCCCGCGATCGGAGAGCCAACTGCGATGTCCTCCTGTCCGGAGTAACGGCTCAACAACGTCTGGAAGGCAGCCAGCAGCGTCGTGAACAAAGTGGTGCCTTCTTGCCGGCTCAAAGCCTTGACCGCCGTGAGCAGCGAACTCGGCAATACCGCCGTTTCTGTCGCTCCCCGATAGCTCTGTCGCGCAGGCCGAGGCCGATCCGTAGGCAACTCCAGTAGCGCGGGAGCCCCCGCCAGTTGCGTTCGCCAGTAGCCGAGCTGCTGTTCCAGCACCTCACCCTGCAGCCAATCGCGCTGCCATACTGCGTAGTCAGCGTACTGGATCGGCAATTCCTGTAAGGGAGAAGCTTGTGCTTGGCAGAACGCCTCGTACAAGATTGCCAATTCTCGCATCAGGATCCTTACTGACCAACCGTCCGCCGCGATATGATGCACATTTAAAAGGAGAAGGTGTCGTTGCGGCTCCAATCGGAAAAGACGCGCTCGCAACATCAGATCTCGCGCCAAGTCGAATGGACGCCGCGCCTCTTCCTGGCACAGTCGCATGGCATCGTCTTCACGCTTTAGCTGTGTGCTCAAATCAATTAAAGGCATCTCCACAGCGGTGACCGGCTCAATTATCTGAACCGGTTGATCAGCAACGACATCGAACCGAGTGCGAAGGATCTCGTGCCGGCGCACCAGTTCTTCAAGACTCATCGAAAGCGCCGAAATATCCAATGGGCCGTCTAGCCACAACCCCAATGAAATGTTGTAAACCGCGCTCTCAGGATCCATTTGATGGATGAACCATAAACGTTCCTGAGCAAAGGACATGGGCAACGCCCGCGCGGCAGGCGCGATCGATATCGCAGAGTTTTCCTCGCATAACGTTTCATCTATGCATTTGGCCAAGTCGGCAATCGTGGGCTTTTCGAAGATCAATCGTACGGCCATCTCGACCTGCAAGATGTTGCGTCCCCGCGACATAACTTGGAACGCAAGCAACGAGTCTCCACCTAACTCGAAGAAATTGTCGTGAATGCCAATCTGTTGCAGGTTGAGAACATCACACCAAATACTGCCGAGCGCCTTCTCGATCGAGCTGCGAGGGGCAACAAATGAATTGTCGGGCGAACGCCCTGCCGGCGCCGGCAACGCTTTGCGATCGAGTTTACCATTCGGCGTTGCGGGAAACCCGTCAACGAAAACAAAGGCTGACGGCAACATATGCGCTGGCAGCCTTTCCGTCAGAAATCTTCGAAGCTCGGCGGTCTGGGCTGCCGCATTCGCTGGAGCTACGTAAGCCACCAGCCGCTGATCGCCTGGCACATCCTCTCGAGCCACAACGACCGCCTCCTTCGCCGCCGGATGCAGCCTAATCACTGATTCGATTTCGCCCAATTCGATGCGGTAACCCCGGATCTTTACCTGGTTATCGATGCGGCCGAGAAATTCGATGCTACCGTCGCTTCGATAACGGGCGAGGTCGCCAGAGCGATAGAGTCGACCCTCAGGTGAGGTACTGAAAG
>JARRNI010000748.1:0-2529 GCA_037385125.1 Pseudolabrys sp. | reverse complement strand
CGGTGAAGGCGCTGGCCGAGCTGGACGGCTTCGATCTCGTGGTTGGCGCCGACGGCGTCAATTCGCTGGTGCGGCACAGCCTGGAAAAAGAGTTCGGCGCCAACGTCACACTGTTGACCAATCGCTTCGCCTGGTTCGGCACGGCCAAGCGCTTCGACACGCTGTCGCACAGCTTTGTTGAAACCGAGCTGGGTGCCTTCAACGCGCACCATTACCGCTATGCGCCGGGTGCCAGCACCTTCATCGTCGAGGTCGACGCCGCCACCTTCGAGCGCGCACGCTTCGGCAGCTTGCGCGACTGGGAGGCGCGCGTCATCTGCGAGCACATGTTCGAGCAGACGCTCGACGGCCATGACCTGATTTCCAACAACTCGATCTGGCGGCGGTTTCCGATCGTGCACAACGAGCGGTGGTGGCACGGCAAATATGTGTTGCTGGGCGACGCGCTGCACACCGCGCATTTCTCCATCGGCTCCGGCACGCGGCTCGCCATGGAGGACGCCATTGCGCTCGACGAGGCGCTTGCCGCGCGCCCGCGCGATCTCCCTGCTGCGCTTGCGTCCTACGAAACCGCGCGCCGTCCGGTGCTCGAGAAGCTGGTAGCCGGCGCCAATGGCAGCGCGCAATGGTACGAGCATTTCGCCGAGCACATGAAGCTCGCACCGGTAGACTTTGCCATGAGCTATCTCACCCGCTCCGGCCGCGTCGATCTCGAACGCCTGCGCCAAGTGTCGCCGCGATTCGTGGCGCGGTATGAGCGGGAGCGGACACACTGACTTGTGTGCCCCGGGACGCGGCGCACCACTTGCGTGCTGCGCTCAGGCCGGGACACGCGGGCTACCCGTTCCGCCCCGCCGCGCGTAGGGTCGGCAGGCCGATGCCGGTCGAATCGAAGCCGCCGTCGACGGCGACGATCTGCCCGGTGACGTAGCTCGCGCGGTTGCTGCACAAGAAGTAGATGACTTCCGCCAGTTCCTCCTCCAGGCCGTAGCGGTTGAGCGGCATGTGGTCGTGATAGTCCTGGCGGATTTCCGGCGTATGCACGGCCTTCGCCATGGCGGTGTCCACCGGTCCGGGCGCCACAGCGTTGACGCGGATGCCGAGCGGGGCGAGCTCGACCGCCTGCTGCTTGGTGAGATGCGCAAGGCCGGCCTTGCTGGTGCCGTAGGCGGTGCGCAGGGTGGAGGCGCGCAAGCCCGAAATCGAGGTGATGTTGACGATCGCGCCCCCGCCGGAATCGCGCATCAGCGGCGCCGCAACTTGTGTGACCAGGAACGGCCCGGTGAGATTGACCGCCAGCACGCGCTGCCAGTCTTCGTAAGTGACCTCTAGAATCGGCTTGAAGATGGCGATGCCGGCATTGTTGACCAGCGCGTCCAGCCGGCCGAAGCGCTCCTTGACGCTGTCGAGCGCGCCGGCAACACCTGGCGCATCGGCAACGTCGCAGGTGATGGCCAGGGTCGTCTCCGGCTTTCCCAGCGCCGCGTAAGTGCGCTTGAGGTTCTCGCCATCGATGTCGAGCAGCGCCACCTTCCAGCCGTCGGCGAGGAAGCGCTTGGTTGTGGCGAGCCCGATGCCGCGCGCGGCGCCGGTGACCAGTGCGACCCTTTCGGCTGCGTCGTTCATGCGGGCTCCTTCGATCCTTTCGCCGGCGCGGAAAACAGTTTGATGTGGCCGTTCAGGTAGACTTCGTTGAACAGCCACAAGGCCATCGAGGCATAGAAATTGACATTGCCGCTTTGCAGCGCCCGCGTCGAGCCGTCGGGATTCTGGAAATTGCTGAAGCCGCCTTTGTCGTCCTGCACGGTCAATATCCAGTCGGCGATGCTCTGCGCCGTGGCCCGATAGGCCTCGTCGTTCATGCCGCAACAGGCGATCAGCAGGCAGGTCGACGGCCACAGCGCCGCGGTGCGCGTATCGTTGATGATGGGCAGGGGATAGACGTCGGCCTGGCCGTACATCTTCTTGGACTCGACCAGGCTTCCCGCAAACGGTCCGCGGCAATGGCTTTCGGCCCAGGCGATGGCGGCCTTCGTGTGCTCCCTGAGGCGGGGGAAGTCGCAGGAGCCGTCCAGCGTGTCGAGCAGGGCCTCCGTATCCATCAGGCTCATCGCATATTGCGCATGGCTACCGCCCACTGCGAAAGGAGCCATATGCTCGGAAATCCGCGCCACCAGCCGGCCGCGCAACGGCAGGTAGATCATGGCGCCGCGCAGCAGCGGGCGCAGCGTCCGCGCCAGCGGGTCGTTGCGCAGCTTTGCCGTATCGAAAGGCCGCCAGATGCCTTCCGTCTCGTCGAAATTGCGCTCGATGTGCGCGAGGATGCGCTCGCCCGCCTCTTTGAAGCGCGCCTCGCCGGTCGTCTTCCAGGCGAGCAGCGCGAAATGGGCGTATTCGCCGATCTCGATGATGTCGGAAAGCTGCAGGCCGCCGTCTTTCGTCAGCGTGCCGGCGATCATGCGGTCCGCCGCTTTGACCAGCACGCCGCGGTAGCGACGGTCGCCGGTGATCTTCTCATAGGTGTTGAAG
>JARRNI010000747.1:0-3555 GCA_037385125.1 Pseudolabrys sp. | reverse complement strand
GCAAAGCCCCGCACGAGCTAAAAAGCCGTCAATCTGCCAGTGCGTTAGCCCCTTCTGGCCACCTTGGCACAGGGCTTGCGAACCCTTCTGCGCGCCGAAAGTCGCCGGGACAAACAGCGCGTCAAACGCAGAAGAGGACTTCGCTCATGCTAAAATTAATTCAGGCGGTCGCCAAGCGGCCGAAAGCCCGCGGGTGGCTGTCGGCCGCGGCGGGATTGACGCTCGCGGCAGGTGCGGCGCTACAGCCAGCCAAAGCGGCAGACACCATCAAGGTCGGTATCCTCCATTCGCTCTCCGGCACCATGGCCATCAGCGAGACCACGCTGAAGGACGTGATGCTGATGCTGATCAAGGAGCAGAACGCCAAGGGCGGCCTGCTCGGCAAGAAGCTCGAGCCGGTGGTGGTCGATCCGGCCTCGAACTGGCCGCTATTCGCCGAAAAAGCGCGCGAACTGATCTCCAAGGATCACGTCGCCGTCGTGTTCGGCTGCTGGACCTCGGTGTCGCGCAAGTCCGTGCTGCCAGTGTTCAAGGAACTGAACTCGATCCTGTTCTATCCCGTGCAGTTCGAAGGCGAGGAGTCCGAGCGCAACGTGTTCTACACCGGCGCCGCCCCGAACCAGCAGGCCATCCCCGCCATCAACTATCTGATGAGCAAGGACGGCGGCTCGGTGAAGCGCTGGGTGCTGGAAGGCACCGACTACGTCTATCCGCGCACCACCAACAAGATCCTGGAAGCCTACCTGAAGTCCAAGGGCGTGAAGCCTGAAGACATCATGATCAACTACACGCCGTTCGGCTTCTCCGACTGGCAGACCGAGGTCTCAAAGATCAAAAAGTTCGGCTCCGCCGGCAAGAAGACGGCGGTGGTCTCCACCATCAATGGCGACGCCAACGTTCCTTTCTATAAGGAGCTCGCCAACCAGGGCATCAAGGCCACCGATATCCCGGTGGTGGCGTTCTCGGTCGGTGAGGAAGAGCTCGCCGGTCTCGACACCAAGAACCTGGTCGGCCATCTCCTGGTCGGCCATCTCGCCGCCTGGAACTACTTCGAGTCGATCAAGACCAAGGCAAACAAGAAGTTCATCGCCGAGTGGCACAAGTTCATCGGCAACAAGAAGCGGGTGACCAACGACCCGATGGAAGCGCACTACATCGGCTTCCACATGTGGGTGAAGGCGGTCCAGAAGGCCGGCACCACCGATCCGGACAAGGTCATCGCCGCGCTGCCCGGCATCAAGGTTCCGAACCTGACCGGCGGCATGTCCGAAATGTTGCCCAACCACTACGTCACCAAGCCCGTCTACATCGGCGAAATCCGTGCCGACGGTCAGTTCGACGTGGTGTGGAAGACCAAGCACCTGGTCAAGGGCGACGCCTGGTCGAACTACCTGCCGGGCTCGAAGGACCTGATCGCCGACTGGGTCAAGCTGAAGTGCGGCAACTACAACACCGTGACCAAGAAGTGTGGCGGCCAGGGCTCCTGACGTCGAAGACGATGCGCGCCTGATCAGGCGCAACGACAAAGGGAGGCGGCGGGGCCGCCGCCTCCCGACGAAACTGACGCCGGGGATGTGACTGCAATGCCAAGGCTCTATCACCGCATGCTGGCGCTCGCCTTCGCGCTCGGCCTGGTTTTTGCGGGCGCCGTCGCCCATGCCGGCCCCTACGAGGACGCGCTGTTGGGCTTCACCGAGGGCTCGCTGCACGATACCGGCGAAGCCATCGACAAGATCGTGGCCACCGGCGACCCGCGCGCCGAGACTCTGCTGAAGGCGCTGAAGAGCGCCCAGCTGATGTACAGCGCTGAGCAGAAGAAGGTCTTCATCCAGACCGAGGACGACAAGCTCCTGGATGCCGCCACCGGCAAGCCGATCTCCGGCAAGGCGCCCGACGACATCGACAACGTGATCGTCAACAACCGCCTGCGCAACATCATCGCCGCCGATCTCGGCGCGCTCACGCTGATGTCGGCCAATCCCGACACCCGCTACAAGGCGGCACAGGCGGTGTTCAAGTCGCGCGACCAAAGCGCGTTGCCAAATCTCGAAAAAGCGCTGGCCAAGGAGAAGGACCCGCGCGTCAAGGCCGCGCTCGAACAGGCGCGCGCCGCCATCATCTTCAATCAGAAGGACGCCAAGCCGGCAGCCAAGATCGCGGCCATCGCCGTGATCCGCGACCGCGGCGACCAGGACGCGCTCGGCTTGCTCGACGGGTTGCCGGCCGGCCAGCCGCAGGCGGTAGTAGACGCCGCCGCCGCGGCCAAAGCGCATATCCGCCACTCGCTGGAAATCTGGAGCACGGTGCAGAACGCTTGGTACGGGCTGTCGCTCGGTTCCGTGCTGCTGCTGGCGGCCATCGGTCTGGCCATCACCTTCGGCGTCATGGGCGTCATCAACATGGCGCATGGCGAGATGGTCATGCTCGGCGCTTACACCACTTTCGTCGTGCAGGAGGTGATCCGCGCCTATAACCCGGCGCTATTCGACTATTCGCTGCTGATCGCGTTGCCGCTCGCCTTCGTGGTCGCCGGCGGTGTCGGCGTCATCATAGAGCGCGGCATCATCCGCTTCCTCTACGGCCGGCCGCTGGAGACGTTGCTCGCCACCTGGGGCCTGTCGCTGGTGCTGCAGCAGGCGGTTCGCACCATCTTCGGCCCGACCAACAAGGACGTCGGCAATCCTTCCTGGATGAGCGGCGCCTTCGATCTCGGCCAGATCACCATCACCTATAACCGTCTGTGGATCATCTGCTTCGCTCTCGCCGTGTTCGTGGCGCTGCTCGCGATGCTGCGCTTCACCCGGCTGGGGCTGGAGATGCGCGCGGTGACGCAGAACCGCGCCATGGCCGCCGCCATGGGCATCCGCACCGCTCGCATCGACGCGCTCACCTTCGGGCTCGGCTCGGCCATCGCCGGCATCGCCGGCGTGGCCCTGTCGCAGATCGACAACGTGTCGCCGAACCTGGGGCAGGGCTACATCATCGACTCCTTCATGGTGGTGGTGTTCGGCGGCGTCGGAAACCTGTGGGGCACCGCCATCGGCGCGCTCACGCTCGGCCTCGCCAACAAGTTCCTCGAGCCCTTCGCCGGCGCCGTGCTCGGCAAGATCGCCATCCTGGTGCTGATCATCCTGTTCATCCAGAAGCGCCCGCGCGGCATGTTCGCACTTAAGGGCAGGGCGGTGGAGGCATGAGCAAGGCCTTCCCGCTCACCCGCCTGATCGACCGCGGCGCCACCATTTTCCTGGTGCTGCTGGCGGCGTTCGCCATCGCGGTGCCGGTGCTCAATCTCATGGTGCCGGCCGGCTCCGGCCTGCATTTGTCGACCTACTACGTGGCGCTGTTCGGCAAATACATTTGCTACGCGCTGCTGGCGCTCTCGATCGACCTGATCTGGGGCTATGCCGGCATCCTCTCGCTCGGCCACGGTGCCTTTTTCGCGCTCGGCGGCTACGCCATGGGCATGTATCTGATGCGCCAGATCGGCACCCGCGGCGTCTACGCCAACCCGATCCTGCCCGACTTCATGGTGTTTCTGAACTGGCACCATCTGCC
>JARRNI010000746.1:0-2536 GCA_037385125.1 Pseudolabrys sp. | reverse complement strand
CCGTGCGCCACGCCATCATCGCGCTATTCGCTCGACTACCGCCGCAGCGATGCCCGCACTGTCGAAAATGGATTTGCAACGAACGGCGGCTTGAGTAAATCTGCCAAAGTAGTGCTAGCACTACTTTGGCAGATTTTGAGCGACCTGGGATTCCCAAATCAGTTTTTCTGTGACTCATGGGTGGTCGGCTTTTGGAGGGGCCGACCATGGGAGAGAGAACATCGGATTGGCAGGATGAGCTTGGACGTTTTCTCAAGCCGTTTTTGGCTCGGTTGGGTCACAAGTCTCGGCGACAGATGTGCCCTCTCTACGTGAGAGGGCTGATTGGTCCTGGCGACCGCAAGAGCATTCAGCCGATGGCGGAGCGGCTTGCAGCTGGCGAATACGATCAATTGCACCACTTCATCGCGGCCGGGGTTTGGGATGCCAAGCCTCTGGAAACAGAGCTGCTTGTCCAAGCGGATAGGCTCGTCGGCGGCAACGACGCCGTCCTGGTGATTGACGACACTGCGATACCGAAGAAAGGCACGCATTCGGTTGGTGTCGCTGCGCAATATGCTTCGGCGCTGGGCAAGACCGCGAACTGCCAGACCCTGGTATCCCTGACGCTGGCGCGGGGCGAAGTGCCAGTCGTGCTGGCGTTGCGGTTGTTTCTTCCCGAGAGTTGGACGAGCAAGCGGGCTCGGTTGGAGCGAGCGGGTGTTCCGGCCGAATATCGAACGGCACGAACGAAACCGGAAATGGCTCTGGCGGAGATCGATCGTGCCATCGCGGCCGGTGTGCGCTTTGGCTGCGTGTTGGGGGATGCCGGTTATGGACTGAGCGCGCCATTCCGTCAGGGGCTCACAGCTCGCAAACTTGCTTGGGCAGTCGGTATTCCGCGGCACCTCAAGGTGTACCATGCCGATGTACGGATGATCTGGCCGGTTGCCAAGCGCGGTCGTCCCCGTCAGCGGCACGTTCCTGATATTCTATCAATACCGGCCGAAGACATGCTGGCCAATGCCAAATGGCGCACCGTCAGTTGGCGCACCGGCACGAAAGGAAAGCTCAAAGCTCGTTTTACTGCTGTCCGCGTGCGGGTCGCAGACGGACCACCGCAGCGGATCAGGGACAAAGGTCAGCAACATCTGCCCGGGGACGAGGCTTGGCTCATCGGCGAACACAGGATGTCGGGAGAGAAGAAATACTATCTCGCCAACCTGCCAGCGAAGACCGACCTGCTCACCTTGGCGGCTACCATCAAGGCGCGTTGGATTTGCGAGCAGGCTCACCAGCAGATGAAAGAAGAACTCGGTCTTGACCACTTCGAGGGACGATCCTGGCAAGGCCTTCACCGTCATGCACTTATGACGATGATCGCTTACGCCTTCCTCCAGCATCGCCGGCTCACAACGGCAAGGCGGGGAAAAAAGAATCAACGGGCCGCCGCCTCAGCCAACTTTGCCAGCCGTGCGCCACGCCATCATCGCGCTATTCGCTCGACTACCGCCGCAGCGATGCCCGCATTGTCGAAAATGGATTTGCAACGAGCGGCGGCGTGAGTAAATCTGCCAAAGTAGTGCTAGGGCCCGGACTCATAAAATCAACCATACGATAGCAGCGATGAGGCAAACGGAGGCCAGATAGTTTCTGGCCAACCTATCGTAGCGAGTTGCGATCCTGCGGAAGTCCTTGAGCCTGCAGAAGGCGTTCTCGATGCGGTGGCGTTGCTTATAGGACTTCCTGTCGAAGCTGAAGGGCTGCTTGCGGTTCGACTTGTTGGGGACGACGGATTTGGTGCCGCGCTGGCTGAGCCATTGTCGCAATTCGGCACTGTCATAGGCTCTGTCGCCGAGCATCTTTTTGGCCGCCTTGGTGCGCCGGATCAGGCGCTGGGCTGGCGGACAGTCGTGCGCTTGGCCGCCGGTCAGCAGGATGGCAAGAAGACGGCCTTTAGCATCTGCGATTGCGTGGATTTTCGTATTGCGCCCGCCGCGCGAGCGTCCAATAGCTTGGCTCTGTTCCCCCTTTTTGCACCCGAGGCCGAGCGGTGCGCTTTCACGTGGGTGGCATCAATCATCTGTGTCTCTGTCGATCGACCGCGCGCGGCGAACTCGCGGAAGAGCCGCTCCCATATCCCGCGTTGCGCCCAGCGCACAAAGCGATTGTAAATCGTTGTCGGTGGGCCGTATTCCGGTGGGCAATCGCACCACCGGCAGCCGCTCTTGATCACGTGCACGATGCCGCTGATCACCCGGCGGTCATCGACCCGGGGCTTGCCCCGCACGTCCTTGGGCAAAAGCGGCTCGATCTGCCGCCACTGTTCATCGCTCAGCCAAAATAGATTGCGCCGCATCGTCCCTGCTCCGAATCACGACAGCAGAGAATCAGCAACCGATACAGCCAGCAACAGATTTATTGGGTTTTGGCCCTAGTAACTTCAATTTGTTCAAATAGCCGCCTTCGTAGTCATCCTTAGCAGCCATGAGTATAGCTCTAAGTTTGCAAAAAATTTCGTGATTTGTTTCGTACATACTCCCCGTTTCGTTGGCAT
>JARRNI010000745.1:0-2538 GCA_037385125.1 Pseudolabrys sp. | reverse complement strand
AAGCACCCTCCGAATCGATTAGGGTGCTCGAAAAGGAATCACAACCGATTCATCCGATTCAAGAAATCTGATTTGCTTGCCTCATGCGGCCAGCGTCGAAATGTGGGTAATTGAAAGCTACACCGGAGGCTTGCGCCGGAACCACACCCCGGCTTTCAAAGCGAAGGCGACGCTTGCCGCCGTCAAGGGCGATCGAACCATTGTGCGGCTTGCCGAGCAGTTCTGCAGTTCGACGTTCACCCCAATCAGGTCACGTCGTGGAAGGCACAACTCGAAGGTGGGGCTGCCGATGTGTTCGGCCCAGGCGGCGAGGTTTCCGAACCGGCCATCGATGTGAAGTCGCTGCACGTCAAGATCGGCGAGCTGACGCTGGAGAACGATTTTTTAGAGGGCGCGCTCACCAAGGCGGGATTGCTGAGCGCAAAGCGATGATAGACCGTGAGCACGACCTGCCGATCTCGCGGCAGGCCAAAGCCCTGAACATCAGCCGCGGCAGCGTCTGTTACCTGCCACGGCCGGTTCCGGACGCCGACCTTGAGATCATGCGGCGTCTCGACCGGCTGCATCCGGAGTACCCGTTCGCGGGCTCGCGGATGTTGCGCGGCCTGCTGGCGACCGAGGGGTCCAAGGTCGGCCGCCGTCACGTGAAGACGCTGATGCGGCGGATGGGGATAGAAGCGCTCTATCGCCGGCCGCGAACGACCAAGCCCGAGCCCGGCCACAAGATCTACCCGTACCTGCTGCGCGGCCTGACGGTCGAGCGGCCGAACCAGGTGTGGGCGATGGACATCACCTACATCCCGATGGCGCGCGGCTTCGTCTATCTGGCTGCCGTGCTCGACTGGTTCAGCCGCCGGGTGCTGGCATGGCAGTTGTCGATCACCATGGAAGCGGCGTTCTGCGTCGAGGCGCTGGAGGAGGCTATAACCCGTCACGGCAAGCCGGACATCTTCAACACCGACCAGGGCTCGCAGTTCACCGGCGCGGCCTTCATCGGCGCGCTCACCAGCAACGGCATTGCGATCAGCATGGATGGCAAAGGCGCTTGGCGCGACAACGTGTTCGTCGAGCGGCTGTGGCGCAGCATCAAATACGAGGAGGTGTATCTGCGGGCCTACGACAGCGTCAGTGAAGCTCGCGCTTCGATCGGCGGCTACTTCGACTTCTACAACGGCCGCCGACCGCATTCCAGCCTTGACGGCACCACACCAGATCAAGCCTACTTCACCCCGCTGCCCCTCCGCTTGGCAGCCTAACCCCGGCAGAGGCTCCACTTATCGACTCGGAAAATCTGTTCAGACAGCCGCGACCACGTCAATCAACTATTGCAGAGGCTTCTATTGGCGCTTGGCATTGTTACCTTTACCGAGAACGCCACAACCTCATCAGATTAAGTCTTTGTTCATTAAGATGCCATCAACCAAATCTGTGTACGTCTTTTCGCGAAGAAAGACTTATAAAATTCATCGATAAGAGTTATGGCATCGGCTACCGAATTGAGGCGGGCCATCAGATTAATTATGGTTGTAGGGTGAGATGATGCACCGGGAGACAATAGCGCTGCACGCCGGATACGACGCTGATCCAGCTACAAAAGCGGTTGCTGTTCCCATCTATCAGACTGTAGCGTATTGCTTTGATAGCGCCGATCACGGCGCGGCCCTTTTCAATCTGGAAACCGAAGGTTTCCGATACTCGCGTATCAACAATCCGACAACGGCGGTTCTTGAGCGTCGGGTCGCTGCGCTCGAAGGGGGCCTTTGCGCTCTCGCAGTAAGTACTGGGCAAGCGGCTCTGACTTATGCAATAGCCAATCTCGTCGATTGCGGCGGAAACATCGTCTCAGTACCGCAACTCTACGGAACGACGCACACTTTATTTTCTCACATTTTGCCGAGGCAAGGGATCACGTGTCGGTTTGCGTCGAGCGACAAGGCCGATGCTATGGCTGAGCTTATCGACTCGGAAACAAAGGCGCTCTATTGCGAAAGCATTGGAAATCCAGCCGGAAACATTTGTGACATCGAGGCCCTTGCGGATGTTGCACATCGGCATGGTTTGCCCTTGGTCGTCGATAATACTGTGGCCACCCCGGTGCTGCTCCGTCCGATTGAACATGGTGCGGATATCGTTTTGCACTCTTTAACAAAATTTATGGGCGGTCACGGAACAACATTGGGCGGAATTATTGTCGATTCGGGAAAATTTCCCTGGAATAACTTCGCGGACCGATTTCCAATGTTTAGTACTCCGGATAGTTCCTATCATGGTCTAGTTTATTGCGAACGCTACGGAGAGGCGGCCTATATTGAGCGCTGCCGAAGTGTCTACCAAAGAACAATGGGCGCGGTGTTGCCTGCAATCAGTGCATTTCTATTGCTCCAAGGCATAGAAACCGTAGCCCTTCGGGTCGAGCGACATGTGGAGAACACTCGAAAGGTTGCAGAATTCTTGCGTGCGGATCCACGGGTATCGTGGATCAATTACGCGGGCTTCCCTGACAACCCCTATTACAAATTGGCTCAGAAGTACCTCGAC
>JARRNI010000744.1:0-2538 GCA_037385125.1 Pseudolabrys sp. | reverse complement strand
AGAGCATGGTCATCTGCCCCTTGAGCTGGTTGATCGTGGCGGCGAAGTGTTCCGAGGTCTGCGCGTCCAGGCTGCTGGTCGCCTCGTCGAAGAGCAGCACCTTGGGACGCTTAAGCAGGGCGCGGGCGATGGCGATGCGCTGCTTCTGGCCGCCGGACAGGCCCGCACCCCGCTCGCCGATCTCGGTCTGGTAGCCCTGCGCCAGCTGTTCGATCGCCTCGTGGATCTCGGCCATGCGGCAGGCGCACCCGCTACCGTCGGCGAGGCGGTGTAGTCCAGCGACAGCGTGGAGGTGATCGGCGTGGAACTGCCGTCCGGGTTGGTTTCGCTGATCTGCAGCTGCACCGTCTCGGCAGCGGGCACGGGGGTCGTATTGACCAGCGTGAAGGTCGCGCTGTCCTGTCCCGGCGCAACGGTCAGGCTCACACCGCTGGACAGCGGTTCGAGCTTGCCGTCGGGGCCCACCACGGCGAAGCCGCTGGCATCGCCCTGGCTCATGGTGAGCGTCAAGGTCTGCGCCTTGCTGCTCACCTGCGAGACGTAGGCGGTGAGCGTGGTCGCGCCGGGAGCCGGGTCGTGCGAGGATGCATTAGGCAGGGCCATCACCTGTGTCACGCTGTAAGCCTCGCTGCCGGCTTCGAGTGCCACCGCTGAATTCAGATGTATGCCCAGATAACCATCAGTGCTCGCCTGCGCCTTGTTCAGGTCAAAGTTATCGATGACGATCTGATCGCCCGTGCCCAAGGAACCGCCGCTGATGGTCAGGGTCCCAATGTCCGCATTCGAGCTATAGAGGGCCGGCTGGAAGGCATATTGAGTACCGTCGCTGGCCGTCCAGACGGGATTGCCGCTGCTGTCGGTCGAGAGGATCAGGTCGAGGCCGCCAGTCAGTTGAGTAGTCCCGACCATCACCTGTCCATCGCCGTTCATGCCGGAGATAGTGTCGGTGACGTCGCTAACGGTGCTCAGGGCACCCATGTCATAGCGGGAATTCCCAAAGCCACCTTCGAGCAGGTCGCTGCCGGTGCCGGCAACCAGCACATCGTCGCCGAAAGCGCCAACTAGAGTATCCGCGCCGCTACCCGCCAGCAGCAACGCCCTGGCATCCATCGCACCCGGCGTCGCGCTGACGCTGACATACGTTCGTTTCGAACTGGCCGCGAAGATATCCATCGCGTCGAAGCTTTCGCCGTTGCCATAGAGACTGGACAGCTCCAACGCGGCGGGCGTCAGGGTGTCGGCCAGATCCTGAGGCTCCGGGATACCGATTTCCTTCAAAGACAATTGCTGAGCCAAGCTCAACGCCGCAGTATGGTGATTATCATAGTGGCTCATCGTCGCGCGATGTGCTGTGCACATCTGGTAAATCTGTAGCGCTTCGGCTTGAGTAACCGTACCGGGATTGTAGAGTCCGAACATCGCCGCTTCGCAGTAGCGGCGTTTGGCGACACCCTTAGAGTACTTTGCCGGTTCGTGGTCGGACCGATAGCGGATCTGATACCACGCCTCTGCACGATTACCGTTGGCGATGGCCGTCTCAAGATGCGAACCAAGAGCGCCATTCCATAACAGACTCCCGAGCGCTAGTTCCTCCTGAGAACTTTTGAATGCCGTGTCATCTCGTAGTTCGGGAAAAGCATCGAAGAGCTTATTTCTGTAATTATTATCCCAGAGGTTCTCGAATACCGATTGAACAGCGGGGTCTCCAGAATAGCTAAAGGATGGTTGCGGCTGGCCTGCATCGATAGTGTTGATATAGGCAAAATATGCCGGATGGGTCTTCGAACTGTTGCTGTAGTATTTCGCCCTCGCTGCCATTACAGCGTCAAGCTGTGTTATACCTGCTTCCCCGCCCTCGTTGATCGCCTGCCGCAACTGTTGTACATAGCCATAATCGGTTACTTCCGCATTGGTCAAACCAGAAGTCGAAGTCGCTGTAACGACCTTTGCGGCGAATCCCATCCCTTCGAATACCGCATCTTGCACCGTGGCCCCACCGGCGTTCAAATCGAACCCCAGTCCTATCGTGACATCCTGATTGGTACCGATAGGATACGGTTTCAAGCTCACATCCTCGAATGTCGTCAGAAAATTGTATAGTTCGCCCACGAACGTTTCATTGGAAGGCAGAGCAAGTTTAGTCCACGTGATAGTCATTGCTTACGCTCCTTCTTGAATTCTTTGTATCTGAATGCGCAGTAAATCGACGGCCAACCAGACGGCTCTTTAGGATTCATCATGCGATAAAGGGTCGGGCCCGGCCCAACAAGGTATAGACCCTTGTGATAAATCACTAACACACCGCTCGACAACCCAAATGCGATACCCTGAGTTACATGCGGGTCAGGGCCGCTTAAATTAGGCGTAACGATATAGGTGCTTCCCGACCATGACTGATTGGGTTTGCCCCGGCATTGGCTGAGACCGAGAGGATTGTTCGTCAATGTACGCAATTCAACGATGGTTTGCTTGCCCGGCGGAACGGGACGTGATGGGTCGTCATAATCGTTCAACAACCTCGCATGCCACACCAACAAC
>JARRNI010000743.1:0-2548 GCA_037385125.1 Pseudolabrys sp. | reverse complement strand
GGTCGCCTTAGGGACCCGGACGAGTTCGGCAAGATCGTGGTCAAGAAGACCGCCGACGCGGTGGTGCGGCTCAAGGACGTGGCCACCGTCCAGCTCGCCGCCCAGGATTACAACACCAATTCCTACCTCGACAAATATCCGGCGATCGCGCTCGGTATCTTCCAGCGCCCCGGCTCCAACGCGCTGTCGACCGCCGCGGCGATCCAGAAGACGATGAAGGAATTGTCGACGCGCTTCCCGCCCGGCATGAAATACGCCATCGTCTACAACCCGACCCAGTTCATCCAGCAGTCGGTTAACGCGGTCGAGCGCACGATGGGCGAGGCCATCGTGTTGGTCGTCTTGGTGGTCATCCTGTTCCTGCAGACCTGGCGCGCCGCCATCATCCCCATCGTCGCGATTCCGGTGTCGCTCATCGGCACCTTCTTCGTGATGTCGATGTTCGGCTTCTCGCTCAACAACCTGTCGCTGTTCGGCCTGGTGCTGGCCATCGGCATCGTGGTCGACGACGCCATCGTGGTGGTGGAAAATGTCGAGCGCAACATCGCCACCGGCCTCAACCCACGTGAGGCGGCGATCAAGAGTATGGACGAGGTCGGCACCGCGCTGATCGCCATCGCGCTGGTGCTCACCTCGGTGTTCATCCCGGCCGCCTTCATCAGCGGAATTTCCGGCGAGTTCTACCGGCAGTTCGCGCTCACCATCGCCGGCGCCACCATCTTCTCGCTCATCGTCTCGCTGACCCTGTCGCCGGCGCTGTGTGCGCTGCTGCTCAAGCCGCATGAGGCCGAGCATCACCACTGGTGGGGCGCGCCGCTGCGCGGCTTCTTCTGGCTGTTCAACAAGGGCTTCGGCGCGCTGACGCGCGGCTACGGCTGGCTCGCCGGCCGGCTGGTGCGCATCGCCGTGCTGATGCTGGTAGTCTATGCCGTTATCATCGGCTTCGGCCTCAACGAGTTCCGCAAGACGCCGGCCGGCTTCATCCCGCAGCTCGACCGCGGCTTCCTCATCATCGCGACCCAGCTGCCGCCGGCCGCCGCGCTTTCGCGCACCGACGGGGTCAACAAGCGGGCGGTGGACATCGCGCTCAAGGTGCCCGGCGTCGCCCATGCCGTGAACATCGTCGGTTTCTCGGGCGCCACCTTCACCCGAGCGCCCAATTCCGGCGCGATCTTCGTCACGCTCGCGCCGTTCGAGGAGCGCGCCAAGCATCCCAACGAATCCGCCGGCGCCATCCAGGCCGAGCTGATCAAGCGTCTTTCCGTCATCCAGGAAGGACGCATCTTCGTGGTGGCGCCGCCGCCGGTGTCTGGCATCGGCAATGCCGGCGGCTTCCGCATGATGGTCGAGGACCGCGCCGGGCTCGGCGAACACGCCCTGCAGAACGCGGTCTACGCTATGATGGGCGCCGCCGCCCATACGCCCGGCGTCAAGCAGGTGTTCTCGCTGTTCCAGACCAACACGCCCGAGCTCTATCTCGATATCGACCGTACCAAGGCGCAGCTGCTCGGGGTCAGCATTCCCGACGTGTTCGCGGCTTTGCAGATCTATCTCGGCTCGGCCTATGTCAACGACTTCAATCTGCTCGGCCGTACCTTCCGCGTGGTCGCGCAGGCCAAGAGCGAATTCCGCAAGGAGACCAGGGACGTCCTCAATATCCGCGTGCGCAACGACAAGGGCGGCACGGTGCCGCTCGGCGCCTTCACCACGGTGAAAGACATCACCGGCCCCTACCGCGTGCCGCGCTACAATCTCTATCCTGCCGCCGAGCTCGACGGCGCGGCCGCGCCCGGCTACAGCCAGGGTCAGGCGATCCACATCATGGAGCAGCTGGCGCAGAAGGTGCTGCCGCCGGGCTTCGGCTATGAATGGACCACGCTCGCCTTCCAGCAGATCCGCGCCGGCAATACCGGACTGTTCGCCTTCGTGCTGGCGGTGGTGTTCGTCTTTCTGGTGCTGGCCGCGCAGTTCGAAAGTCTCACATTGCCGCTTGCCGTCATCCTGATCGTGCCGATGTGCGTCATCGCCGCCATCGTCGGTGTGGTCTTACGCGGCATGGACAACAACCTGTTGACGCAGGTCGGCTTCATCGTGCTGATCGGGCTTGCCGCCAAGAACGCCATCCTGATCGTCGAGTTCGCCAAGCAGCTCGAGGACCGCGGCAACGACCGCCAAGCCGCCGCCGTACAGGCTGCGCATCTGCGCTTCCGGCCGATCCTGATGACCTCGCTCGCGTTCATCCTCGGCGTCACGCCGCTGGTCTGGGCGGTGGGCGCGGGCGCCGAGCTGCGCCAGACGCTCGGCACCACGGTGTTCTCCGGCATGATCGGCGTCACTGCCTTCGGCCTCATCTTCACCCCGGTGTTCTACGTGATTACGCGCTGGATCGCGCTGCGCTTTTCGCGGCGGCGCAACCCGGAGCGTGAAGCGCAGCATCCGGCGGAATAAAGCAGGCGGGCAAGGGCAGCGATGAAATTCGGCTTCGGACAGGCGATCACCCGCAAAGAAGACGATGCGCTGCTGCGTGGGCAGGGGCATTACGTCGCCG
>JARRNI010000742.1:0-2550 GCA_037385125.1 Pseudolabrys sp. | reverse complement strand
CCTCGAGCGCGAACTGGAAGAGGGGCTGGAAGAGACCTTCCCAGCTTCTGATCCGGTGGCGGTGACCGAGCCGGGGGTGGACGACGATTGCGAGGACGACGGCGAGAAATAACGCCGCGCGGAGAAGCTACTCCAGGGCCGGCTTGTCGCCGCAGGCGGGCGGCGCCAGCGGTTGGGCGCGGATGATGGCGCGCGCCCGCGCCAGGCTCAGTTCGATGGCGAGAAACTCCAGATCGATGGCGGAACGGGGAGCGTCTTTTGCCGGCTCGCCGCCGCAATCGGCCGGTGCGGGGTGTGCCGCCGGCTTCGCTGTGCGTTTCGAGGATTTAAGCATCGGATTACCTCCCCCGAGGCGCAGCGAGGTTTTTTCTTTGTGCGCCCCGCAACCACCAGCATACGCGCGCTATGATTGCTGTCAAACTTTTTTTATCGTCACTTAGTCACATATGTGATGCGCAACATAAGACACTATAAAAGCTAACTATTTTTCTTCACTTGGCCTGCGCGGCCCGGCGAGAAGCAGAATCAGGTCGAGCGGATCCTCCCGTAAACGGCGAGCGAGATGGCGCATGGTGACGCGTGCGGTCTTTGCCGGCAGCGGCAACAGCGCCTCGCCGCCGCCGCGCAGGGCCGCGATCAGGGTGTCGGCGCTTTCAACCGAATGACCGAGGCAGGCAAGCGCCTGCCGCACCTGGTCGCCGCTCAGGTAGAGACGTTCGGCGATGCCGCCGAAGAAGGCGGCGTATTTCTCGCGGTCCTCGCGCGCAGCACTGGGCTGTTCGCGCAGCGCGCTCAGTCCTTCCAGCGCGCCCTGCACGGCGTTGTCGAGCGCGGCGTCGGCGGAAACGTCGAAAATCTCGATGTCGAGTTCGGGGATGGTGGCCTTGGCGCCGTCGGCCACGATGTCGACCTTGGCGTCGCCACGAATGGCGTCGCGGATCAGCCGGCCGCACACGCCGCGCTCGCCAAAAACGGAGCCCACATCGTTGCGGCCGCCTGCCTCGCCCGCGTGACGGCCGGCGCGCTCATCGGGTGCGGGCGTGACGCTGAGCGGCATGATTTCCAGGCTGATGACCGGCATGCCGCCGTGCAGGCGGAAGTTCTGCCCCGAGGCGTTGAAGACGCAGAAGTGCAGGTTGCCCTTGAAGCCCGGCTCGATCTGGAGGCCGTGCGAGGTCATGATGCCGCGTTTCGCCAGCGCGGCCATGGCGCCGACGCGGCCGATATAATCGCGCGGGAATTCGAGCCATTCGCGCGTGCCGACATTGGCGGTGCGCCCCGGCTTGAGAACGAAGTCGCGCTCCCCGCTGGCGTCGACCTTCTCGCCGTCGTTGGTGACGATGAAATCGTCGAGGGTGAGGTCCATGGAGGCGAGCTGCACGTTCTCCGCCTCGAACGGGTCGATGCCGATGACGCCGTTTTTGACGGCGCGTACGATCTGGTGGTTGACCAGCACGCCGACGCCGAAGGGGCGGCCTTCCGCCGGCGCAGTCTCGGGGCGGCCGCCGGCTGCACTAACCGGGCGCGGCTGGGGAAAGGAGGCGCGCAGCCAATAATCCGAGCTGTGCCCGGTGAGGCGGCCGAGCTTGGCGGCCATGGCGCGCGAGATCGGCTGGCGGCCATTGACGATGTTGTTGATGGACTGGCGCGACACCCCGGTGGCGTTGCTGACCGCAACCTGGTCGAGGCTTAGCCGCTCGATTTCCGCCCGGAGGTGCTCGCCCGGGCTCAGATCGCCGCCGTTGCGGTCGGCCGCATCGCCCCGGATATCCGCAGACATGGGACGTTTCCTTGGGACGCTAATACTGTCCAATATCTATTGCGGTTTCCGGGCCCCTGTAAACCTGGATTTGTCAGGTGAGTTGTATAAGGCCCGGGGCTGGGTTGAAAACCCGATAATCGACAAGCCTTTAACGCGACTTACGAAACGGCCGAAAAGCCGCGATGCGAAGCGCGCCGGGCAAGCTCTTTCGGGAGCCGCCGGCGGCTTGCAGGGCCGCCCGAAGGCAGCGCAGCCTGCAACCGCGGTAGTGCCACAGGTTGTGTTTTCCGCCGCGCAGACGCTGCGCCGGGCGATCCCATGATTCCGCGCGGCCGGCGAGCCCTTAGAGACTGAAGCGGCTCAGGTCGGTATTCTTGGCCAGATCGCCGATGTTCTTCTGCACGAAATCGGCGTCGACCTTCACCGTCTCGCCGTGGCGGTCGGGGGCGGAGAAGGAGACCTCGTCGAGCACCCGCTCCATTACGGTCTGCAGGCGGCGCGCGCCGATGTTCTCCACCGAGGCGTTCACCGACACCGCGATGTCGGCGATGGCGTCGACCGCGTCCTCGGAAAACTCCAGCGTCATGCCTTCGGTCGCCATCAGCGCCACATATTGCTTGATCAACGACGCCTCCGGCTCGGTGAGAATGCGGCGGAAGTCGTCGCGGGTGAGCGCCGCCAGCTCGACGCGGATGGGCAGGCGGCCCTGCAATTCCGGCAGGAGGTCGGACGGCTTCGAGATATGGAAGGCGCCCGAGGCGATGAACAGCACGTGGTCGGTCTTCACC
>JARRNI010000741.1:1661-4213 GCA_037385125.1 Pseudolabrys sp. | reverse complement strand
CTTGCACGAACAGGTTCTGGTCGATGGTGCCGAGCTCGCTGGTGCCGCTGAGATGAGCGCGGCCGTGATCGACGCTGACGCCGAGGACGAAATGGTTGGGGTGCTCGACGATCTGGTGGGTGTCGGTGAGCTGCAGGGAACCGCCGAAACTGTTGGCCGAAGTCCAGGTGCGATCGATCTGGCCGAGAGTGCCGCCCGGGTTAGTCACTTGAACGCCGGAATAATTCAGCAGCGGCACGTTGTTATCGCCATAGCATAGAAGATTAAGGATGTTGGGAGGGGGACATACGTCCGCATCGGTCGCATTGCCGTCGACATGGCTCTGCCAGAGCCCGCGGAAATAGGCGTTGCCCTGCAGGGTATCCATGTCGGTCAACTGGACATTGCCATTGAGCTGCACGAAGGCGAGTTGATTATGCGTGGTCTGCGGCCAGGTGTAGACGCTCGACCAGCGCTGATTGAGCATCTCCACCGGCGTCGGGCCGACATTGTGAAGCTTGTTGTCGGCGCCGGTGAAGGAGAGGTGCACCTCGCCCTTGTCGCCCTTGGCGCCGACGTCGAGATAGACGCGGCGCAGCCGGGACGATGACAGACCAAAATCGCGCCAGCCGTCGTCGTTCAGCGCGTCGGCGGTGATATAGGCCGCGATGTTGCCCTTCTGCCCGCCGGCCTGTGCCGATCCGCCGATGCGGCCGTAGGACCCTCCGCTCACCTCGGCCTGCGCACCCTGGTAATTGAAGCCGTTCTTCATCTCGACGGAAATGGCGCCACCCAGGGCATTGAGACCGTAGACCGGATTGCTCGGCGCGAGCGTCATGCGGTTGACCGCGTTCTCCGGGATGAGGTCCCAGTTCACCGTGTCGCCGAAGGTCTCGTTGATGCGCGTGCCGTTCTGGTAGACCGCGATACCCTCCGGCGTGCCCGGCACCGGCGAGGCGGTAAAGCCGCGGTAGTCGATGTTAGGCTGGTACTGGTTGCCGGTGGTGTCGCCGCGCGACACGCCCGGCAGCGCGCGCACCAGGGCGTCGGTCAGGCTCGGCGAAACCGCGTGATTGAAATCGGACGCCGGCGCACTCACCACGTCGGACGGAATCTTGTCTCGGTCGATTGCCGAGCCGGGCAACGGCGTGTTGCCGATGACATCGATGGTCGGCAGAGTGAGACCCTGTGCCGATGCCGCCATGGGAGAGAGCGACAGCGCGCACAATGCCGCCATCGCACGAATCGCAAACTTGCCAACGCCACGCATGCCCCGGACCAAGATTTCCAGGTGCCCCGCCTGAAACCTAGAGAATCGAACCCGCGCTGTCCCGGGAAGTAGTGGCAAATCGGACAAGGACGGCGCTGACTTAAAGCGACAGCGTGTCCCGGATGCGGTGCAGCATTTAGCGCCACAAGCGCGTTTGCACGCTTATGGCGCGAAATGATGCGCGGCTGGTCCGGGACCCCGGTTGGCGAAGGTGCGGCGGAGCCGGGGTCCCGGGTCTGCAGCGCACCGCTCCACTTCGTTCCGCGCGGCGCTGCGCCCGGGACACGCCGCCTCATAAATCGGTTCCAGCCGAGACCTGCGCTACGCCGTCGCCAGAAGTTGCACCGCAGCGCGCACCAGTTCCGGCAGATTGCGCGCGTCGAGCTTCTGCCTGAGCTGCCAGCAGGTGTTCACCACCGTCTTGTAGCTGACATTGAGGTCCTCGGCGATCCGCCCATAGGCCTTGCCCTCGGCGAGCAGCGCCAGCGTCTGCAACTCGCGCGGGGTGAGACCGGCGAGCGGCCCGCGCTGCGCTGCCGTGCCGGCGAAGGCGACCTTGTCGGCGAGCGCCTCGTTGAGAAAGGAGGCCCCCTCCCGCACGCGCTCGATGGCCTTCACCAGTTCCTCCGGCGACGAATCCTTGACCGCATAGCCGGTGGCGCCGGCCTGCAAGGCGCGCGACACGATGGTCGGATCGCTGTGCATGCTCAGCACCAGGATGCGCGCCTGCGGATCGTGCCGCTTGATGCGCTGCACCAGCGGCAGGCCGGCGAGGCTGCTGCCCTGAAACGACAGGTCGACGATGGCCATGCCGGGACGGTGGCGGCGGTAGAGGCGGTAGCCGGTGACGATGTCACGCGCCTCCATGACCTGGCCGACGCCCATGTCCTCCAGCACCCGCTTGCAGGCCTGCAGCAGGATGGGATGATCGTCGACGATCAGAACGCTGGTCATGGCACAAACACGCTCGTGCGGCCGGGCTAGAGCGGGATCATTTCAGATTGAATCACATCGCTACCCTAACATTTTGCAGGCGCATGATCTTTTCCGAAAACCGGTTCCCATCCCCGATCGGGGCCGGGAACTTGCTTTTCGGGATCATGCGCTACGGATCGGGCAGCGGGATGGCGATGCGCAACACGGTGCCGCCGCCCGGCGCGTCCTCCAGCAGGTGTTCGCCGCCGAGGGCGTGGACGCGCTCCTGCATGCCCTGAATGCCGCGGCCCTTCGCCGTGCCGGGCCCGATGCCGCGGCCGTCGTCGCGCACCGTGATCAGCAATTCATCCTCGCCGCGACCGGGCAT
>JARRNI010000741.1:0-1611 GCA_037385125.1 Pseudolabrys sp. | reverse complement strand
GCGCGCCGGAGTGCCGCACGATGTTGGTGACGGCCTCCTGCACACAGCGATAGACCGTCAGGTCGATCGACTCGCCGTAGCTCGGCCACAGGCCTTCGGCCGCGAACGAGATCGCGATGTCCGGGTGCTGCCGCGTGCGCTCTTCGACCAGCGCGGCGAGCAGATCGTTGAGCGCAATCTGACCGAGCGCCATGGGGCGCAGCCGGTCGAGGACGCTGCGGTTGATGAGCTGAAGCCGCTCGATCATCTCCAGCATCTCGCGCGCGCGGCTTTGCGCGGCGGCCGGGTCTTTGGCTTTCGCGATCGAGGCGACGTTTGCTTTGAGGCCGAACAGGCAGGGGCCCACCTCGTCATGCAGGTCGAGCGCCGTCTGCCGCCGCTCGTCGTCCTGGGCACTGATCAGCCGCTTGTTCAGGCTCCTGTTTTCGGCCTTCATGGAACCGAGCGCGGAGGCCAGCGCATTGAAGCGGTCGGCGATGACCGCCAGTTCGCGCAGGTCTGGCTGGCGCAGGCGCACCTTGTAGTCGCGCCGCTCCAGATCGTGCAGACCGGCGGCGAACTGCTCGAGCGGCGCCAGTACACGGGCGAAAAGCAGATGAAGAATGATGATGGCGCCGATGCCGACCAGCAGCGCCAGCTTCGCCAGCGCCGTGGTATCCGACCACACTTCGGCGATTTCGTCGCCCGGCGCGCTGGTGAGCAGGACCGAGCCGAGGTGCCGCCCGCCGGCGACGATCGGCACATGCCGGGTCTCGATCGGCGGCGCAATCAGCGCGGCGAACCAGGCGGGAGCCGGCTGCCGCGCGGCGGCGCCATGTTCAGCCGCGCCACGTCGCGACGCGGCCGGCGCGAACGGCAGACCTTGGGCATCGGTGACGGAAATGCGCACGTGGCGGATGGCGCCGACCTGGGCCGGGATCGACGCCAGCGCCCGCTCCGGCGCAGTGCTGTGCTCGATCATCGGGGTCGCTTCGTGCACCAGCGCCTCGGCCAGGTTCATGGCGGCGGTGATCTCGACGCGCGTGGCCTTGCGGGCGTGCAGTACGGTGATGGTGCCGCCGAGCACCCAGGCAGCGACCATCAGACCCGTCAGGATCAGCAACAGCTGCGTGCGAATGGCGAGGCGGCGGCCCAACGCCCGCAGCGCCGTGCGCAGGACGTGGCGCCAGCGCGGGCGCGCAGTCTCGGCGCTTGCGCCCGCCAACAGATCGTCGAGCGCGATTGCGCCGTCGGCACCGGCGACCGGCCCGCGCACGGACTGCCGGAGGCGCGAAAGCACGCCGTGGAACCCTGCGCTGGTGAAAAGCTTGCTTGCCCGCAAGTCGGTCCCCTACCCCGCGCCTTCCACGCCGGAAAACGCCTTATCGATGCGCATACTGAAATGGCCGGATGAAAGTGTAACCATGCCTCCCCCGCAGGCAAGCGCGAAAAACCCGCCGCCGGCGCGTGCAGCGCAGCGATTTCCGCCACCGGCCCGATCCCTTTGGCGCCGCATTTGCCGACTACGCCAAGGCCGATTATGCGAAGCCTCGGCTGAGTCCGCCTGCCACCATTTCAAGCGGCGCCAAGGCGGTGGCGTCGCGCGCGCATTCGGTTCACAATGAGGCTCAA
>JARRNI010000740.1:0-2552 GCA_037385125.1 Pseudolabrys sp. | reverse complement strand
GCCGTGCGCCACGCCATCATCGCGCTATTCGCTCGACTACCGCCGCAGCGATGCCCGCACTGTCGAAAATGGATTTGCAACGAACGGCGGCTTGAGTAAATCTGCCAAAGTAGTGCTAGAGAGCTTAGCTTTAGCCGACCCAAGCTCAGAAATTGCGCCGGATTTTCCTGGCCCTATCGAGCGACTCAGTCAAACGCTCAAAGCGCTCACGCTCATATCGGTCGAGCTCAGCCATTTCTGGTGCGCTACAGATCGCGCCCAAGGCCCGCGCGAGCGCGCTGCCTAGACCAGCCCAGATTCTCTTCGTTCTCGACAAATCAAATATCGATTTGCGGTCTGATATAGACTCCGAGAATGCGCTGCTCATCACGGGCCTCCCAGTTGCGCTTATGACTAGCCGGGCATTCCCTTCGCCCGGCGCGGAAGATTTGCCATTGCGGGTTTGCGCGATTGACGTGATAACCTTAGATCGCCTTCCAGCCGCCGGCCCTTATCTGGACCCTAGCGAGGACTTCGCTTAAGGTCCTTGGTACAGGCACTGAAAAGTTCTGAATTTGCTGTCTATCCTGGGCGACTACGATGGCCGATGACGAACTCGGGTTCGGCCCCTTCCGGCTGGAACCTGCGAAGCGCGCGCTAATGCGCGGGAATAAACCGGTACGCCTCGGCAACCGGGCCTTCGACATACTTTGTGCACTGACCGCCGCGCACGGCGACCTCGTCAGCAAGGATGCCTTGATGGCCGCCGCCTGGCCGGGCCAGATCGTCGAAGAAAACGCCATCCAGGCGCAGGTCTCGGCGTTGCGCAAAGCGCTCGACGAGGAGCGGACAGGCACGAACTATATCATGACTGTCCCGGGGCGCGGTTATCGGCTGATCGCCTCAACCACGTCACAGCTCGCGTCAGACAGCGATGAAACGCCACCTCGCGATACGGCGCCCCCCGAAGATCGCTCGATCGCCGTGCTGCCGTTTCAGAATTTGAGCAGCGACCCCGAGCAGGAATATTTTGTCGACGGCACGGTGGAGGACATCATCGCGGGATTGTCGCGGATATCGTGGTTGTCCGTCATCGCGCGCAACTCGACCTTCACCTATAAAGGCAAAGCATTTGACGTTAAGCAAATTAGCCGCGACCTTGGCGTGCGCTACCTGCTGGGAGGCAGCGTACGCAAGAGCGGCCCGCGTGTACGCGTCACGGTCCAACTGATCGATACAGCGACGGGCGCCCACTTGTGGAGCCAACGATACGATCGTCAACTCGACGATATCTTTGCGCTGCAAGACGAAATCACGATGAGCGTGGTCGGCGCCATCGAACCGAATTTACGCAAAGCCGAGCTCAAACGGATCAAACGTAAGCGACCCGACAGCCTGGACGCCTACGACCTGGTCTTACAAGCCTTGCCTTATGCCTACAGCCACATGCCCGATAAGGCCGCAATCGCAATTCCGCTGCTGGAAAAGGCGCTTGCGATCGAACCCAATTACGCAGCCGCGCATGCGCCACTGGCTCTGTGCTACCATGCGCGCTACGGCCGCGCCGGTCTGCGCGAGGAAGATCGTCTCGCCGCCATTCGCCACGCACATGCGGCGATCAGCAGCGACGGCGACGACGCCATTGCTCTCGGCATTGCCGGTTTTGTGGTCTCCGTAGACGAGCGCGATCACGCCCTGGCGCAGGAGCTCTTCGAGCGCGCATTGACGCTCAGCAATTCGAACGCGCTGTCGCTATCCTGCAGCTCGCTCGCCCTCGCATGGCAGGGAAAGACGGCTGTCGCCATTGAGAGGGCGGAACAGGCGCTTCGCTTGAACCCCTTCGATCCGCTGAATTATCTAGCCTACAATGCGTTGGCGATTTCGCATTTTCATCTGAGAAATTATGAGCAAGCGCGAGACGCGGCACGTCGGTCGGTGAAATCAAATCCGCAATTCGGCATGTCGCACGCTTTTTTGGCCGCGGTGCTGGTTCGGCTTGGGCAATTCGACGAAGCCAGGATCGAGGCACAGAAGGCGGTTGCGGCCGATCCAAACTTCTCGATTGGGCGGTTTTCTGCGGCGGCCGGTCTTGAGTCAAACGTGATCACACCTTTCGCAGATGCCTGGCATGAGGCCGGCATTCCCGACGATTAACGAGCGGGAACACTTTTGCGCCATTCAACAAGCGGTTCTGGCCTCACCTTTTGCTTTGGGCTAGGAACGTAGCTTCGGCAACGTTTGTTTCTCGCCGCTTTGCGCCCCAAACACCGAGGTATGGCTGCATACGGCCAACCGCCGTGAAGGGTCGCAGGCCGACATGTTCCGCGCCGGACCAAAAGTCCGCTAAGGGTCGATTCTGTTGAAAAAGTCCGAGTGGCGGGACGATCAAAGACTTTTGGCCTCATAGTCGCGTTTTTGCAATGCGGACGCGGGGGACATCATTTTCTGCGATCGGACTAATACCAACGGCTCTGTTTTCTGACTCTCCAGGGATTCCGGCGTGACGCGATTAATGATTCATTGGCGCGAGGAGGATTCGCGCCATGGCATCAGCAGTCAAGTTGCGGACGGAT
>JARRNI010000739.1:0-2555 GCA_037385125.1 Pseudolabrys sp. | reverse complement strand
ACCTTCCTTGACGCAATGCCGATGACGAAGGAGAAGATGATCGCAGCCTAGCGGCATCGGACACCAAAACCCGATCGCTCAACCAGGCCCATCTGTCAGATCGAGTTGCGACTAATACAGCAAATGCTTTCCGATTGATTCAATATTGCTCCAGGACGACGTACAGAAGCGTTTTCACACGGCCTCGACCCAAAGTGGACATGGCCCAGCAAAGGGTCCTCCACGGAAGTGGTCGCCTCCACGCAGAGCAATAGCTATTCATCCGCGAACGTATATCGCAAGAGCGCGTACCGGCTCTCCCATTCGTTCTCGCCAAGGTATCCTTCGGCGGCTTCAACAAGGGCGTTCCTCGCCAGCGCGTAGTTACATCTAAAGATCTCTTTCACACCGAGGCGACAGCCATTGAGACGCCCGTGCGCCGCGAACTCGATCTGGCCAGCTTCATCGAATTTGGCGTGGTAGAGCAGCACCCAGTCTGTGATACCGCCGTATCGGCGTGAGTTGAGTGCGCCAACCCGTCGCTCTGGCCAGATGGCGTTGCCAACTTTCACCACTTTCGAGGCGAGCGATCCGGCTATGTAGATATAGGCCGTGTCATGATGTCGTTTAACGAACGCGATACGGGAAGTGTCGCACTGGATGCAATGGCCGGCGCAGCTGCGCAGTCTGTGGCCATTGTAGCAATCGGTCGGGGAGATGCACCAAAGGTAGCCCTCCTCTTTCATCGCAAGTTTGTAGCGCCGCGGTCGCATCCACGAGCAGTCCATCACCGCGCTCTCGTCGATGCGCTGCGTGTACAGAAAGTGCAATTCGTCCTCGGTCAGCTCCGCCATTTGCTCATCCCAGTCGATCCTATTGCCATCGCGGGTTGTGAACAATGGGATTGTCGATGGACACGGAGAGCCCGGCAGGATTAGGCGGGAATGGTGATTTCTGCTTATGGCCCATCTCTCCCCTTCGTACGGCGTAGCGGAATGTCGGTAAGGCAGCCGTAAGCGGACCTATGCTGACATGGCCAAAGGTGACGTGAGCGCCGTTTCTGCAGACAGGGCGCTTCATGACCGCTTTGCCTTCCGGTTAAAGCGAAGGCTCGTTAAGTGCGCCACCGATAAACAAAACTGCTGCTGCAACCCAAGCAACTGCGGGCTTTACTCGGAGTTTTTGAAATCATCCCCCGGGGGGTCGGTTGCTGGTCGGATGCGCAGCGATATGGGACCAATTCGCTCCCGTCGCCTGCCATCAGATCATTGTTTGCGATTGCGTATGGCCGACGAGGCGCTCAAAAGGAAAGCCCCGGCCACGCTGCGGGGCTATGGTCGGGGCTAGCTGACAGCCGGAACGCCTATCGGGGGTAAGGCTGCTCCTGCGGGGGGCAGGAGTTTCGGCGTATGTCAGTCCGAGGAGAAAATCTACAGAAGCCGATCATCGGCGTTTTGATCTAGGTCAAGCCGGTCCTGCTACTTTTTGACAAACCGCGCCAACAGCCGAGCCGCAGACGTCGGATGCCACGATCCACCGCGTGGCGTGAGGATGCCACTGATGTTCAGTGGGAAGGCGATGGCGGCCACTTAGCTTGCGAGCGGCATCTTTCGCAGTGTTCTGCGGGCAGGGTCTACAAGGCGTTCCAGCAGGACGTGCAACTGATAAGCCGTGAACGGCTTGTGAAGCAGCGGCACGTTCTTGTAGCGGACATCGGACACACTATCGTGACCGCTCACGAGTGCAAACGGTATGCCCGTCTCCTGCAACAAGTTTGCGATTTCGGAGGAGTTTTGGCCACCGATTTCGAGGTCGAGCAATACGGCATCAAAGTTGCGCTTCGCGAGTTCTTGGCGAGCTAAGGCGATGGTATGGGCTATCCCTGATACGGCGTAACCCATGCCGGAAACCATGTTGTCAATCAGGTACGCGATCAACAAGTTATCCTCGACGATCAGGATGCGAGGTGGGCCGCTCTTGGTTGTATGAGGTTCCAAATGACCGTGGCGCATAGGCTCCTCGAACGCTGAAGTGCGGTGGGAGCGCAACTGCTCTCCGCCTGTCCGTGGGTGTCTACCGGACAACAGGCGGCGCCTTGCGTCGTCATGTAAAATCCGCCGCCTTTTGGAAAACAATAGGCGCGTGATGGCATTTGTTATTGATCCACATCAAACAACCGTATTTGCGAACTGACCGATCTTTGGCAGAAGGGGACCCGTTCGCTCCCGTCGCCTCCATCAGGCCGCTAGCCTTGCCAACAGCCGAGCCGCAGATGTTGGATGCCATGAGCGACCGCGTGGCGTGAGGATACCACGGGGGTTCAGTTCGGCGGCGATAGTCCGGACACTGGTGATCCCTTGGGACCGCATGTCGTCCACGATGGTCCCTAGGTTAGCCGTACGGTGGTGGGCGTCCTCGCGCCAAAGACTAGGCAACCCGAGGTTGGCAGAAGCTGAACTTCCCGCTTGGAGGGGGAGAACCGCACCAAAACGAGCGAACACATTAATGTGATAGCCACTGACAAACGGCAACAGAGCAAATACGTGTTTGATACGACCGGAGCAGCGTGTGCGTAT
>JARRNI010000738.1:0-2556 GCA_037385125.1 Pseudolabrys sp. | reverse complement strand
CTGCCCGAGGCGGCGGCTTATCTGCGCGAGCTGGCCGAGCGGTTCGGCAATCTCGGCCTTGCCGCCGCCGCCTACAATGCCGGTCCGCGCCGCGTGGACGACTGGCTCGCCGGCTCAGGCCACATGCCGGGCGAGACGAGGTCTTATGTGCTGGCGATCACCGGCCGCAGCGTTGAGGATTGGGCCAAGCCGCTGAAACCGGCCGGCAAGGCCGCGCAAAAGCCGGGGAAGAAGGACAACGAGAGCCCCGCCAAAAAGCCGGCCGAGAAGACGGCCGAGACGCCCAAGAAAAACAAGAAAAAGGATAAACCGAAGAAGCCGGCGGGCTGCGAGACCACGCTCGCCTCGCTCGACCAGCCGCCGGGCCCGTTCGCCTTCGAGCTGAACCGGCGGGTCGGCGCGGCCATCGCCAAGCCCTGGGGCGTCGAGCTCGCCGCCGGCTTCTCGCGCGTGCGCGTGCTGGCGAGCTATGCGCGTGCGATGCGGCGCCTGTCGTCGCTCATCGGCGACCAGGATCCGATCGTCACCCGCGCGCTCATCCGCAGCCGCGGCTCGCGCCCGCTCTATCAGGCGCGCATCGGCGCCGACACCCGCGCCGCCGCGCATACGCTGTGCACACGCATCCGCCGCGCCGGCGGCGCCTGCCTGGTGCTGCGCACGCGGCGCTAACGCATGATCGCGAAAAGTGGGAACCGGTTTCCGGCCTTCGCGAAGCCTGCTTCGGCGGGCGAAGCAAGGTCGGAAAAGATCACGCGCAAGCAGCGTGTTCGGGAAGCGCGGTGATTCAATCTAATGGGGTCGGGCTCGAGGAGGCGACCTCGACCAGACGCGTTATATCGTCGATTCGAAGGAATGCGCCACGCTAGCCGGAAATCATTTCGCTTCTTCGATCGGCTGAAAACGGACGCCGACTCTGCCCGTTCTCCTCCAGATCACCGAACATCGGCGGCGCGGGCCGTCTTTTGACGCAAGAAGAATCTCGAAGCTGTCGGGCAACTCGGTGTCTTTGGTGAGCTTGAGCTTCGCACCCTCGACCGAGACGTCTTCCACGGCCCCGAAACAAATGAGTTTGTTTTGTCCAGTCATCAGCGCGGCTAGGACGCCGACGCGGTGTCTTGCACTTTTCCTCTTTTCTTTCATCGCCGGTTTCCCGAAAAAAATCGATCCGATCGCCAATCAGTTCAGGGCCGGCGATTCCGACGTGCCGCGAATAACCCAGAAACGAAATGCCCTGCGCGCCGTCGCGGCCGTCAGCTTGACAAAATCGAAACGCGCCCGCTCGATTTCAGAGTCACCCAATTTGCGGCGGGTGAACCGATTGTTCAGGATAGCGTACACGGTCGGCCAATGGAGCGAAGCGGCCTTGCAGGCAACGATGATTCCCTCGTGACGGGGATTGTTCATCAACTGGTCGATCAGCGGCACCGGCGCCGAGTTCAGATAGGCGATCCCGGCCACCAGATGTTCGTATTGTCTTGTATTGGCGAAGTTGAGTATTGCCGCCTCGGTCAGCTGCTCATACTTGGCCATCGCTGCGATATCCGCTTCGGCCTCCGAGAAATCGCGCGCTGCGGCAGTCTGCCGGAGAATTTTGATCGATGCTGCGCCGATGGCGGCTTGAATGGCGACGCGTTGGCTTGGCGGCGCTTGAGCCAGCAGACGTTCCCGCAGCGTTTCGGTCGCTTTCGAGACCACCTCTTGCAGGAGATCGGACGGCAGATCCAATCGCTGCGCCAGGCCTTCGGTCAGGACCTCATCGTCGGCGGCGCGGCTGGTCAATTGCTGGAACCCGGACCTGGAAAACGCCGCGCCTTGATTGCGGGACAGCTTGCGCAAGACTTCGTTGTTGCCTCGCTCGACGAGGATGTCGGTGACTGTGGCGGCGATCTTCTGCCGCTCGGAGATGCTGTCTAGATGCTGTTGGCCCTTGGTTTGTGCGATCTCGATCAGATCGTGATCGGTCAGTTGCACCGAATAGGCCAATACCGGACCGGCAACCGCAATCGCGTCGTTTCGCGCCAGTTTTTGGATAACCGGCCTCGGCGCGTTTTCCAATTGCGCGAGTCTGGTGCCGGTTTCGCACAAGGCGTCGTTTTCAACCTGCGTAATCAGCTGCTCGAGCACGTTGCCGAAGAGCTCGACTTGCTCCTGGTTGATCGCGTTGGCGCTTCCGACAAACAAATCGGTGACGTTGCGCAGCAGTTGCACGCGCCGCTCGTGCGACGCTTCACGCACGGCCGACTCGATCTCGTCGATCAGCGACCGCGTTCCGGGCTGCGAGCAGGTTCCCTGTCCGGTCACCGTAGCCGCCGCATTTTCAATCGGCTGCGCTGTCATGCCATTTCCAATCCATGCGCATGACGATCTCCGCCATCCGTCTCACAATGACCCCTGCTTTCTTAGTCGCGGTTCGTAAATAAACGGTGCAATTTTACCGATTGCCCGCGTGAATACTCAATCGAGGCGCGACGGATGAACGGGAGTTCCCTGCGCACCGCCTATCTGGGGCGGGGGCTCTCATCACTCACAACCACCATAGGAGATGGTATAACCAAA